>CAIXAY010000024.1 GCA_903917505.1 uncultured beta proteobacterium
ACCGCTTCGTAGGCCTGCGGATCGAACGCGATTTCGCTCACCCGCCCGACCACGACCCCCGCGCTCTTCACCGGACCACGCACCTTCAGGCCTCCGATGTTATCAAACTTGGCGGTCAAGGTGTAAGTCTCGGCGAAGTTGGCGGTCGAAAGGTTGGCTACCCTTAGCGCCAAAAACAACAGTGCGGCCACGCCGACAACGACAAAGAAGCCCACCCAGAGATCAATCAACTTGCGACTCATTAAAGCCCCCGGAACATGAAGGAGGTCAAGACAAAATCCAGCGCCAGTATGGCCAGCGCCGAATACACCACCGTTCTCTTGATCGACGCAGACACGCCTTCGGCGGTCGGCACGGCGTCGTAGCCTTCGAAAACGGCAATCAGGGATACGGCTACCCCAAACACAAAACTCTTCACCACGCCATTCCAGACGTCATAGCGAAAATCGACCGAACCCTGCATCTGCGACCAGAAAGCGCCCTCATCGACGCCGATCAGGACGACACCGACGAGATAACCGCCGAAAACGCCGATCGCCGAAAACAGGGCGGCCAGGAGCGGCATCGAGATGACGCCGCCCCAGAACTTGGGCGCCACGACGCGGGCGATCGGGTTGACCGCCATCATGTCCATCGCCGTCAATTGCTCGGTGGCTTTCATCAGGCCGATTTCGGCGGTGATCGACGAACCGGCGCGCGAGGCGAAGAGCAGCGCGGCGACCACCGGCCCGAGTTCGCGGGTCAGGGACAGCGCCACCAGGATGCCGAGCGCGTCGGCCGAGCCGTAGCGCTGCAGCGTCTCGTAGCCCTGCATGCCGAGCACCATGCCGATGAACAGGCCGGAGACGAGGATGATCAGCAGCGACTGGAAACCGGAAAAGTAGATCTCCCGCAAGGTCAGATGCAGGCGCCGGAAGGACTGGCCGGAATAGACCAGCACCATGACGAAGAAACGCGCGGCAAAACCCAGCCGCACCAGCCCGTCGTTGGCCCGGTGGCCGATGGCCCGGACCAGATCGACGACGGCGGTCATTTCCTTAGCGGCCATAAGCGCCATCCCGGAGCAGGTCCTGCGCGAAAGGCGGCGCAGGGTAATGGAAGTGCACCGGCCCGTCGGCTTCACCGAAAACGAACTGGTGCACGAAGGGATCGGCCGAAGCGCGGATTTCGTCGGGCGTGCCTTGGGTGACGATCTGGCCGTCGGAGATGAAATAGGCGTAATCGGCGATCTGCATCGCTTCCTGCACGTCGTGCGTGACCAGCAGCGTGGTCGCGCCGAGCGCGTCGCTCAGGGTGCGGATCAGCTTGCCGATGACGCCCATCGAAATCGGGTCGAGGCCGGCGAAGGGTTCGTCGTACATGATCAGCATCGGGTCGAGGGCGATCGCACGCGCCAGGGCCACGCGGCGCGACATGCCGCCGGACAGCTCGGATGGCATCAGCGCGTGCGCGCCGCGCAGGCCGACGGCGTTGAGCTTCATCAGCACCATGTCGCGGATCATCTCTTCGGGCAGGTCGGTATGCTCGCGCATCAGGTAGGCGACGTTGTCGAAAACGGAAATGTCGGTAAACAGCGCGCCGAACTGGAACAGCATGCCCATCCGCCGGCGCATCGCATAGAGCTCGGAATGGCTCATGTCCGGCACCGACTGGCCATCGACGAACAATTCGCCGCTGGTCGGCTTGAGCTGGCCGCCGATCAGCCGCAGCAGGGTGGTCTTGCCGCAGCCGGAATTGCCCATGATGGCGACGAGCTGGCCGCGCGGAATCTCCATGCTGATTCCATTCAGGATCGCCCGCTCGTCGTAAGCAAAGTTGAGATCGCTGATTCGGATCAATTGATCGGCTGGCACAACACTATCCGGTTACAAAAGTGAGCGCGATTATACCTGAAGCGCAGGCCCCGATCCTTACAAAATATGGGGCCATCGCGGGAATTGTGAAATAATGCACAAGTGCCATTTCCGAATTGACCTTGCACTTTCCATGACGACTACATGACCGCCACCCCGGAAACTGCCGCGCCGGAAAAGCCGCTGCTGCTCATCGTGGACGATGACCCGCTCATATCCGACACGCTGAGTTTTTCGATGAGCCCGGCCTTTGAAGTCGTCACCAGCCATTCGCGCCCGCATTGCACGCAACTCTTGCGGCAGCTGCGCCGCCTTCCCGAAGTCGCCTTGCTCGATCTCGGGCTGCCGCCACTGCCGCACCGCCCCGACGAGGGCTTCGCGCTGATCGTCGATCTGCTGCATGCCGCCCCGGACATCAAGATCGTCGTGCTCTCAGGGCAAAGCGATGACGGCAACGCCCGCCACGCGCGCACCCTTGGCGCCACCGATTTTGTCGCCAAGCCCTGCCACCCGGCTGAACTGCACAAGATTCTGCAGCGCGCGCTCAGCTATCGTTCGCTCGACGAGCGGCGCGCGCCCGGGCGTGCGAGTCACTTGACTCCGCCCTTGATCGGCGACAGCGCGGCGATACAGAAACTCAAGGTCCAGTTGCAGCAGTATGGCGATTCGCCCTTTCCGGTGCTGATCGAAGGCGAGTCGGGCAGCGGCAAGGAAATCATCGCCCGTTGCCTGCACCACGAAACCCGGCGCCGCGACCGGCCTTTCTTCGCCCTCAACTGCGCGGCCATCTCGCCGAACCTCGTCGAGCCGACGCTGTTCGGCTACGCCAAGGGCGCGTTCACAGGCGCCGCCGCAGCGACCGCGGGCTACTTCGAAGACGCCGCCGACGGCACGCTCTTCCTCGACGAAATCGGCGAACTGCCGCTCGAACTGCAAGCCAAACTGCTGCGCGTGCTCGAAAACGGCGAGTACCAGCGGGTCGGCGAAACGCAGAAGCGGGTGAGCCGCGCGCGCATCGTCGCGGCGACCAACCGCGACCTGCGCAAGGAAGTCCGGGCCGGCAATTTCCGCGCGGATCTCTACCACCGCTTGTCGGTCTTTTCGATCAGCGTGCCGCCGCTGCGCGAAATGGAAGGCGACAAGCTCTTGCTGCTCGATCATTTTCGTGCGCGCTACGCCGCGCAGGCGCAACAGGCGCCGTTCTCTTTTTCCGACGAAGCCGGCGCGCTGTGGTCGCGCTACAGCTTCCCCGGCAACGTGCGCGAGCTGCGCAACATCGTCATCCGCCTGACGGCGAAATTCCCCGGGCAGGTCGTGCAGGCGGGCGCGCTCGAGGCCGAACTCGATCTGCAGGACGAACCGCTCGCGCCGCCGTCCGCGCCGCCGCCGCTGCCCAGCGCCGAGCGCGATGCGATCATCGCCGCGGCCAGCGCGCGCCTGCAGCAGCCGGAAACCTTCAGCCTCGACCATCTGCTCGCCGAAACCGAGCGCAATTACATCGAATCGGCCTTGCGCCTGACCCACGGCAATGTCAGCCAGGCCGCGCGCCTGCTCGGGATCAACCGTACGACGCTCTACAATCGCATGGAATCGTTCAGGAGCAGCCATGTATCTTGAACATTTCGGGCTGCGCGAGGCGCCGTTCCGCATCACCCCGCATACCGAATTCTTCTTTTCCGGCGCCAA
>CAIXAY010000025.1 GCA_903917505.1 uncultured beta proteobacterium
AACTGCCGACAGCCGCAGATAGTCCGCCGGCAGTTGCAGCGCGACGGTGTAGATCACCTGCCCGACATAATCCGGATCCGGCATCAGCGCCAGATTTCCCGGTGCCACCGGCAGACTTGCCAGCGTTGCGAATTTTCGCGCGAAGTTCCAGCGCAGCCGCCGCAAGAGCTTGTCGCGCATGTCGTAGTACAGCAGCGACGCCGCCGTGCCATTGGGCGTCGTGTTATCGAGCCCCGCAATCGGAGTCTGTCCGATCCGAATCAACGCCTGATTGACGACGTTGGTCTCGCTTTTTCCCGGCGCCGGCATTCGCTTAACTCGACTTAGGCGTGGATGATCGCCGGACGTGCCCAGCGCCGCTGAAATCGGTGCCAGCGAAGATCAGGCGTCCATTTTTTTTGCGATTCCAATTCCGGTCTCCACAGCATCGCCATCGGCGTGAATCCTAATGCGGCAATATCCCGCAATCTCTTTTCCGCTGAGTCGAACCGATCCTTCGGGAAGCCGATCAGCACATAGCAGCGCATCCGATGGCTTCGCGGACGGAAACCCGCTTCAAGCAATCTCCTGGCGGCGGCCGCCAGGGTCTCAAAGGCATCCCCCGGATCGTAAGCGAAGAACATGGTTGGCCGCGGACTGAGACCAGCGAGCAAATCAACTTGGTAATCCTGAAGAGCTAACGCCTCCAGGCCGCCAGTAAATTCGACACGGCGTCTTTGGCGCCGGAGCATCGCAAATACGGCGCGGACATGAGACTCCGGGCAAGCGAGCAAGTTGTCGTCTAGGATGTTCCAGCCATCCTGAATCGGTAACAGCCGAGGCTCAGCGTCGCGTTTCCAAACCGAACAAAACCAACATCGGCGCGGACAACCGCGCGAGGTGAAAGTGTATCCTTTCTTGATATATTTGCCGGGAATGAATTCAGCGCCGGGATCGCCATAGGCGACGCCGCCGAGCTTGACTGGCGCAACGTGCCGCCACTGCTGCGCCAGCCAATCGGCTATCGGCTTATCGTAGGTAAACGTTACGTCGATGTGTATCTCGTCAGCCTCCGAAAACAAATCCGGTGGGCCGAAATAGGCAAGCGCATCGTCTGGACTCGCCTTAGTCCTGCGAGGAAACACTCGGATTATCTTCATCGAGCGATCCAACTCTATAATTCCCCGAAAAACAAGGGCCGCATCGCGCTAACTCGATACGGCCCCTTCCCTCATCCAACCCAACCGCAAGGATCCCTACTCACGCCGCTCTTTCTTTTTCTTGCCATCTTTTCTCACCGAACGCAACCTCCTTGTGGAAGATTTTCCGACAGCCACCTGTTGATAATCGGCAGCCTGTCGATAACCTACTTGACCAATAGCCAGTTGACCTTCGCCGTCGGCGTTCCCGCCGCCTGGATATTGATCGCCCCGACCGTCTGCGTCACCGTCGCCGACGCGATCACCGTCACCGTCGCCGTCGAGGTGACCACGCATCCCACCTGGTCATTGGCCGCCGGTGGCAGCGGCGACGCGATCGAAACCATG
>CAIXAY010000026.1 GCA_903917505.1 uncultured beta proteobacterium
CCAGTCACCGATCTTGCCTTGGCGCACGAGCGTCATCGTCGGATACCAAGGCGTATCGGTGCGATCGAGCATCCAGCGCCAGTCCGTGCTCATCTTCGGGATCAGCGTCCATGTCGGCATGAAGAGCGTGCCGGCGAGGTGCGCGACGGCCGTGTCGACGCTGACAATCAGGTCGAGCGAACGCATCGCAGCGGCCGTGTCGCGGAAATCCTCGAAGTAAAGCGCACTCAGGTTCGGGTGCTTTTCTTTCAGCTCCGCGAATTCGTGCGTTTCGCCCGGCCGCATTTGCTGCAACGAAATAAAATCCGCCGGCGCATCGAACAACGTTGCGAACTTGGCGAGCGGAATAGACCGGTGCGCATCGTTTTTGTGCTGGAAACTGCCAGACCAGCAGATACCGACCGTCAGTTGATTGCGCTGGCCGATCTCTTCGCGCCACCTAAAGAAGCGTTCGCAGTCGACCTTTGGCGCAACAGGCGCGGGGATTTGGTCCTCGCGCTCGATTCCGAGATAAAGCGGCAGTGACATCAGTGCGACCCAGCAATCGTAGCGCTGCGGCTCTACTGAATCTGCGGCGGCCGGCACCCATTTCTTGTCACGGCCGAGGATTCCGGAACCTGGCTCCAATACGCGAACTCCGGGAATATCGATCAGGCGCCGCACCTCGCGGTGCGCGACCAGCAATACCTCACGGCACATCGGCACCAGTTGCGGCAGAAATCGGATGAACTGAAGCGTATCGCCGAGCCCCTGTTCGGCGTGCACCAACAGCGTCTTGCCTTCGATCGACGCTCCCGGCTCCCATTTAAGTTCGACAGGAAGGCCAAGATTTGGCTTCGGCCGCGGGCCGCCTGGGATGACGTAATTCGTGACCTCGCTCGTCATGAGACGGTTTTCGTAGTCAGCGAAGCCAGCTTTGAAGTTGCCGAGCAACAGGTGCCCCATCGCGCGATTGTAGAGCGTGTCGGCGATGTTAAGCCGGCTTCCTGTTCCTTCGCGTGCGATCGGCGAGTGCAATCCCATGGCGCGGTCCATGGACAGGATGCCTTCGGCGTGCCGGTTAAGCCGCAACAGACAGATCCCGCGATTGTAGTGCGGGAACGGGTCGTCCGGATCGTAGGCTACACCCTTTTCGAGGATCGGCAGCGCGTCGGCGTGCCGGTTAAGCCGCTCCAAGAGATTGCCGAAATTGTTGTAGGCCATCGCCTTGGCCTTCGGCGCAATGTCAGCCTTCTCGGTGAGCATCACAGCGCGTTCGAGATACGGCAGCGCTTCCTCGTGATAGCCGAGTTGCGAGAGGCAAAGCCCATAGTTGGCGAGAGCCAGACGGTGACGCCGGTCGAGCTTGAGTGCGCGGTCAAAGCAAAAGAACGCCTCGAAGATCGAACCCGGGTCTTCCGTATGAAGCTCGAACAATGATACGCCGAGGTGATTAAGCACTTCGACGTTTTCCGGCTCGTGGATCAGAACGCCGCGGAACAGTTCGCAGGCACTCCTATGATTGCCGTGCATGGCAAAGCCGATGCCGTAATCGATGGCTTCGCCGATCGAAAGATCACGTTCCATAGGTGCCCCTTAATTACCCCGATAATTACCGACGCGCTTGCTGCTGCCCCTGCTGCCTTGCCTGCACGCCGCTGATGCGGCCCGCCAACGGATGACCGGGCGGATGCCGCGTGAATTCGAGTTGCCCGCTTTCCATCAGGGCGCGCCAAGCCTCGGCATTGGAGGGAGGCGAGGATGCGGAGGGCTGCCCCGGAGGGCCGCTGGAAGGGGAGCCGTTCGCCGGGGGCGCAGCGTTCGACCCCGCGCCTTCCGTCTCCGCACCCTCGCCAGCTTGTTGCGCCGCGCGATCGGCAGCGTCGTTCGCAATGCCGCGGCGATGCTCGGCGATCGCCATGCCGTGCCGGTGCCCGTGTTCGAGCGCGGCGAGGTGCGTCTTGTTGTGCTGGTCGGCGTGCTGGAAGCCCATTTGGCGGGCATCCTGCTGCTGACTGAGCATGTTATCGATAATGTCGGCTTCGAGCTGCCGCTTGCCGAGCGCGACCTTTGCGAGCGATGCCATGCCGGTGAAGTACGCGGCTTGGCCGGTGCGCTTGTCCTTCTCGATCTTGGCCTGAAGCTCTTGCGTCTTCAGGTCCATCATCGGGTTTGCCTTCGGCCCCGGATTGATCTTGAAGAACCGCATGCCGCCGTCGCGGTAACCGACCGCGCCGAAAATCTCCTGTGCGACCTCTTCCCAGTTGATTTCGACCTGTCCCAATTGGAACTCCGGTGACGCCTGCAAGAGAGGTTCGAGGATTTGCGTGGCCGCCTGGAACTTGGCGAGCCGCGCCTGCGGGTCTCCGGCGCCAAGCCCGACGCTGATCTGAATGGTGACTTGCTGCTCAAGCAAATCGTCGTCGATCTGGCTGACGCCGTATTTCTCGAAGAGCTGCGCGCGCTGGCCGCACAGTCCCAGAATTGTGGCGTCGCTCTCGTAATACTGCTCAAGCCGCACGACCTGGGCGAGCACGGGCGCGGCCCAAGTCTCAATCCACACCCGTTGGTCAAACTCCTGCACCGCATTCGCGGCACCGGCGGCAAGGCGAAGGCCGCCCAGCGTCTTGCCGAGCGCGTTGTTGTTCTCGACGTTGCCGTAATTTTGCTGTGCGGCGAGATCGTCGAGTTCGAGATCGAGCTCCCGGCTCATCAGCGCCGAATCCTGCGGCATCGCGGGTGCCTGTTCCCACGTGACGTCGGTCGGGTCGTCGACAAAGATCGAAGATCCCGACGAGCGCCGCTTGACCTGATCCATGTCAATGCGCCGGCCGCGCTTGACCTTGGAGATCGGCATGACGTTTTGCTTGATGGCATCGAGCATCAAGTTGCGCAGGTCATTGGTCTGCTGCTGGATCGGCTGCCACGATTCAACGGGCGACATCGGATAGATGCGGTGGGTTTCGAGATTGCCGTAGCCCAGCGCCAACGGGCGCTCACCGAACTGCTCCGGATAGACTTCGCGGGTCGGTTTCGGCTCGGTCAGGTAGTATTGATCGCCGAGCGACCAGAAGTTCCAGTCCTCGCCGCCGATGCGCATGAAGCACTCGTAGACCCACACCACCTTAAAATTGATGCCGGTCTGGGTCTCATCGTAGCGATCGATGCCCATTTCACGAGCGCGCCGGATCGCCTCCATGTCCTGCTGGCCGACGTTGGTCATCTGCCGGAGCGTGGTTTCGGGAATGTCGTTCCACGGGTTGACCGGAGCGTCCTGCTTTTCGTGGATTTCGTCCACGGTCATCGGATATTTGAGGATGATGTACTGCGCGCCTTGAACGGCGTTGTCCCAAGGCGCCGCCGGGTCCATAACGAAGTTCTCCGGCGAGAACAGTTTGATGTTCGGCTTGTCGACCTCGAGCGTGAAAACGTCACGGATTTTTACGGTCGGCTTGCCGTCCTGGCCGGTCTCGACGACGTGTTCCTCGTCGATTTTGCGGTATTGATGATCCCAGAACTGCTTTGAGAGACAGACCCCGGTGATGACGGCGTCCTGCCGCGCGCCCATGGCAATCAGAAACCACGGCATTGCCGCCTTTCCCGATTGCCGGTCGGTGCGGTAGTTGACCA
>CAIXAY010000027.1 GCA_903917505.1 uncultured beta proteobacterium
CCGCCCTTGAAATCGGTGGCATACCAGCCATTGCCTTTGAGCAGAAAGCCGGCGGCAGTGACTTGCTTGGCGTAGGCCGCCTTGCCGCATTCGGGGCAAATGCTCAACACCGGGTCGCTCAGTTTCTGCAAATGATCTTTTGCAAAACCACAAGACTCGCAACGATAGGCGTAGATGGGCATGGCTAACCTTCAATGAACCGCAAAAGAAAAGAATTATACCTGAACGATGCCGGCTTTCGTCGGCCTCGCAGCCTCTTAGATGAGGCCAACACCCCTGTTTTCAAGAGATTAGACCAGATGCAAGTAGGCTTGCGTCAGTTCCCGCCCCCAGAAAAGCGCGAGCATTCCGGAGGCCGCGAGATAGGGACCAAACGGAATCGGCACGTTGCGGCCGTGCCGCGCCAGCACGATCAGGGCGATGCCGGCCACGGCGCCGACCAGTGAGGACAGCAGAATCGTCAGCGGCAGGATCTGCCATCCGAACCAGGCGCCGAGCGCGGCGAGCAGCTTGAAATCGCCGTAGCCCATGCCCTCCTTGCCGGTGGCGAGTTTGAATCCCCAGTAGACGGACCACAGCGCAAGATAGCCGGCGATGGCGCCGATGACCGCCGACTGCAGGTCGGTGTAGATGCCGAACAGATTAAACAGCAGGCCGGCCCAGAGCAGTGGGAGGGTGATGCTGTCCGGCAAGAGTTGCTTGTCGAAATCGATGAAGGAGAGCGCCAGCAGCGACCAGATCAGCAGCAAGGCGCCGGCAGCGGCCCAGCCGTAACCGAAATGGGCGGCCGCGAATGCGCAGAGCAGGCCGCTCAGCGCTTCGATCAGCGGATAGCGCGGCGAGATCGCCGCATGGCAGGCCGAGCACTTGCCGCGCAGAATCAGCCAACTGATGACCGGAATGTTCTCGAGTGCGGTGATCGAGTGGCCGCAGGCGGGGCAGCGCGAACGCGGCACGGCCAGCGTGAGCGCTTCGTGGACCGGCGGCTCTTCGCCGCGCAGTTCCGCGCACTGGCACTGCCAATCGCGTTCCATCATGATCGGCAGGCGATGCACAACGACGTTGAGGAAGCTGCCGACGATCAGGCCCAAAACGGCGCAAGCAAGGTTGAATACGGTCGGATCGAGAAAGTTGACCAGCCAGCCGCTCATCATCCGACGACCGCGCCGAGCTTGAAGATCGGCAGATACATGGCGATGACCATGCCGCCGATCAGCACGCCGAGGACGACCATGATCATCGGTTCCATCAGGCTGGCAATGGCCTCCACCGCATCGTCCACTTCCTGTTCGAAGAAGTCGGCGACTTTGCCGAGCATCGAATCGAGGGCGCCGGATTCTTCGCCAATGGCGACCATCTGATTGACCATGTTGGGAAAGAGTTCGCTGTTCTGCATCGCCGAGGTGAGGCTGGTACCGGTGCTGACCTCACTCTGGATCTGCCGGGTGCCCGATTTGTAGACATAGTTTCCGGCAGCCCCGCCGACCGATTCAAGCGATTCGACGAGAGGCACGCCGGCGGCGAACATCGTCGCCAGGGTGCGCGTCCAGCGGGCAATCACCGATTTGCGAATGACCGGGCCGAAAACCGGAAGGCGCAGGAACAAGCGGTCAAAGGCGATCTGCATTGCTTCAGAACGTTTCAGCGCATAGAAGAATCCGAAGATCGCGCCGCCGAGGCCGCCAAAAATCGCCCACCAATAGGCGATAAAAATGTCGGATATGCCGATCACAAACATCGTCGGCGCCGGCAGATCCGCGCCGAAGCTCTTGAACACTTCCTTGAACGCCGGAATGACGAAGATCATGATCACCGAGGTTATGATGAAGGCGACGACGATGATCGCCGTCGGGTAAAACAGGGCCGACTTGATCTTCGACTTGATGGCGATCATTTTTTCCTTGTAGGTCGCCAGGCGGTCAAGCAGGGTCTCGAGAATACCGGCCTGTTCGCCGGCGGCGATCAGGTTGCAGTAGAGCGCGTCGAAGTACAGCGGAAACTTCCGGAAAGCCTGCGAGAGCGAACTTCCGGTTTCCACATTGGACTTGATGTCGAGCAGGAGTTTGCCGACCGCCGGATTGTCGTGGCCGCGGCCAACGATGTCGAAAGTCTGCAACAGCGGCACGCCGGCCTTCATCATGGTAGCCAGTTGGCGGGTGAATAGGGCGATGTCCTTGTCCGTGACCTTGCCGCCGCCGCGGAAGCTCTGTTTCGAAATCTTGGTGACCAGGATGCCCTGGCGTCTGAGCGTGGCGTTGATGACGGCTTCGCTCGTTGCGCGCTGTTCGCCGCGCACGATTTTCCCGGCCTTGTTCTTGCCGGCCCAGAGAAAGGTGTACTCTTTGACTTCCTGGGCACGCTTTGCGGATTTTGTTGCAGTCGCCATGCTGTCCCCTTGCCTATTCCTTACACGTTGGTGCTGCCCAGGACTTCCTCAAGCGAGGTCAGTCCCTGTTTGACCTTGAGCAGGCCGGAACGGCGCAAATCGTTGACGCCTTCCTTTTCGGCCTGGGTCGCAATGTCGTTCTCGTTGCCGTTGGCCATGATCAGGCGCTGGATTTCGCGGGTCACCGGCATGACCTGGTAGAGGCCGACCCGCCCCTTGTAGCCAGACCCCTTGCAGCGTTCGCATTCGCCCGGTCCGTAGAGGATCCAGCTGCCGTCGAGATCCGCTTCCCGAAAGCCGGCATTGAGCAGGGTCTCGACCGGGGCGTCAATCGCTTTCTTGCAGTTGCACAGGCGGCGCACCAAGCGCTGCGCGGTGATCAACAGGATGCTCGAAGCGATGTTGAAAGTCGGCACGCCCATGTTCATCAGCCGCGTCAGCGTCGACGGCGCGTCGTTTGTATGCAGCGTCGACAGTACCATGTGGCCGGTCTGCGCGGCCTTGATGGCGATCTCGGCGGTTTCGAGGTCGCGGATTTCGCCGACCATGATGATGTCGGGATCCTGGCGCAGGAAGGCTTTGAGCGCGGTCGGGAAGGTCAGCCCCTGGCGGTCGTCGATGTTGACCTGGTTGATTCCCGGCAAGGCGATTTCCGCGGGGTCTTCCGCGGTCGAGATGTTGATTCCCGGCTTGTTGAGGATATTGAGACAGGTATAGAGCGACACGGTCTTGCCCGATCCGGTCGGGCCGGTGACCAGAACCATGCCGTAGGGCCGGCTGATCGCGTCGAGCAACAGGGCTTTCTGGTCGGGGTCGTAGCCGAGCACGTCGATCCCCAGGGTTGCGCTGCTCGGGTCGAGAATCCGCAAGACGATCTTTTCGCCGTACATCGTCGGCAG
>CAIXAY010000028.1 GCA_903917505.1 uncultured beta proteobacterium
CATCAACCGCCACCGTTCTTCAAACGCGGACCGGCGCCGCTGGCCCGGCTGTCGTTCTATTCCGCGCTGTCGCTGGCGCTGATTTTTGTCGACGCGCGCTTCCAGACGCTCGAACTGCTGCGGCAGGGCGTGTCCTTCCTGACCCATCCGGTGCAGCAATTGGCGCACGCGCCGATGGTGTTCCTCGACAATGCCAGCAATTATTTCTTCAGCATTGCGCGCTTTCAGGAAGAAAACCTCGGGTTGAAGCGCGCACAGCTTCAAAGCGCCGAGACCCTGTTGCGCACGCGCCAGCTCGAAGCCGAGAACGAACGCCTGCGCAAACTGCTCGACGTCAAGGCGCGGCAACAGGTCAACGGGCAGGTGACGCAGATTCTCTACGCCGCGCGCGACCCCTTCTCGCGCCGCGTCATCGTGGACAAGGGCGAGCAGAACAACATCGTCGCCGGCGAGCCGGTGATCGACGACAGCGGCGTCGTCGGCCAGGTCACGCGGGTCTTCCCCTTCGTCTCGGAAATCACCCTGATCACCGACAAGGACCAGGCGGTGCCGGTGCAGATCGTTCGCAACGGGCTGCGCTCGGTGGTCTTCGGCCTGGGCAACGGCCAGCTCGAACTGCGCTTCATGCCGGCCAACGCCGACGTGCAGAACGGCGACCTGCTGGTGACCTCCGGACTCGACGGCGTTTTCCTGCCCGGTTTCCCGGTGGCCAAGGTGGTGCACATCGAACGCGACACCTCCTATTCTTTCGCCCGCATCTACTGCGTGCCGGTCGCCGGCGTCGAAAACTTCGGCGAAGTCATGGTGCTCGACGCGCGCGCGCCGGTCGCCTTGCCGCCGGTCCTCACCAGCGAAGCGGCGGGCGGCGTCGCCAAGCCTTTGGCCAAGCCGGGGGCGAAGAAAAAGCGCCTGAAGAGAGACTAAGTCTATGCAACCGACATTTTCGTCATCACGCATCCTGCAGCCGGTTCGCCCCTGGTTCATCCTGCTCAGCCTGCTCGCCGCGCTGCTGCTCAATTATCTGCCAACTTCGGCATGGCTGTGGATGCCCGACTGGGTGGCGCTGCTGCTCGTCTTCTGGAGCATCCGCGAGCCGCGCCGCGTCGGCATGGGCTCGGGCTTCATTCTCGGCCTGGCGATGGATGTTGCCGATGCCAGCCTGCTCGGACAGCATGCCCTGGCTTATGTGCTGGTGACCTACGTCGCCGCGTCGCTGTCGCGCCGTATCCTTTGGTTCCCCGTCGGCCAACAGGCCCTGCACGTTCTTCCCTTGCTGCTGCTGGTGCAAGTCGTGCAACTGGGCGTGCGCGCCATGCCCGGTGTCGAATTCCCCGGCTTGAACTACTTCATCGGCCCCTGTGTCGCCACCGTGCTCTGGCTGCCGCTGACCTTCGTGCTGCTGCTGCCCCAGTATCAACCGGTCGAACGCGACGCCAACCGCCCCATTTGAAGGCCATCCGCCTTGCCGTTCCGCAACTCGCCACTCAACGCCCAGGACAGCGATCTCGATCGCTTCCGCTTCCGCATCGCCTTCGCCGCAAGCGCCGTGGTGCTGGCTTTTGCCATCCTGATCGGCCGCTTCGTCTACCTGCAGATCATCCAGCACGACTACTACACGACGCGCGCCGAGGACAACCGCATCTCGCTGGTGCCGATCACGCCCAACCGCGGCGTCATCCTCGACCGCAACGGCACGATCATGGCGCGCAACTACTCGGCGTTCACGCTCGAGATCACGCCGTCCAAGGTCGATGACCTCGATGCCACGATCGATGCGCTGGGCAAGGTCATCGAGATCCTGCCCAAGGACAGGCGGCGCTTCCGCAAGTTGCTCGAAGAAAGCAAGTCGTTCGAAAGCCTGCCGATCCGCACCCGGCTCTCCGACGAGGAAGTCGCGCGCTTCGCCGCCAATCGTTATCGCTTTCCGGGCATCGAAGTCAAGGCCCGGCTGTTCCGCCAGTACCCGCTCGGCATGGTCGCTTCGCACGCCCTCGGCTACATCAACCGGATCAACAAGGCCGATCTCGACACCATCGCCGATAACGACCAGGAGGCCAATTACAAAGGCACGGATCACATCGGCAAGACCGGCCTGGAGCAGAAATACGAATTCCAGCTGCACGGCGAAACCGGTTACGAGGAAGTCGAAATCGATGCCGGCGGCCGCGCCGTGCGCAGCCTGTCGCGCACCGCGCCGGT
The DNA here is from genome assembly GCA_903917505.1 of uncultured beta proteobacterium. The sequence continues at coordinate 2,200 of CAIXAY010000028.1, forward strand.
GTCGGGCAACAACCTGACGCTGACGCTCGACGCGGGCCTGCAGGAGATGACCGAAAAGGCTTTCGGCGACCGGCGCGGCGCGCTGGTCGCCATCGAGCCGTCCACCGGCGGCATCCTGGCGCTGGTGTCGACGCCGACCTTCGACCCCAACCTCTTCGTCGACGGCATCCGCAGCGAGGACTGGGACCAGCTCAACAACTCGCCCGACCGGCCGATGGTCAATCGCGCTTTGAACGGCGCCTACCCGCCGGGGTCGACCTTCAAGCCGTTCATGGCGCTGGCGGCGCTCGAGATCGGCAAGCGCACGGCCAACCAGACGATTTTCGATCCGGGCTTTTTCAACTTCGGCGGCCACACCTTCCGCGACGACAAGAAGGGCGGGCATGGCACCGTCGACATGTACAAGTCCATCGTCCAGTCGTGCGACACCTATTACTACATGCTGGCCAATGACATGGGCATCGACAACATCGCCCGCTTCATGGCCAGCGTCGGGCTCGGCCAGTTCACCGGCGTCGACATCGAGGGCGAGTCGAAAGGCGTGCTGCCTTCGCCCGAGTGGAAGAAGGCCCACTTCAAGCGCCCCGAGCAGCAGAAATGGTTCGCCGGCGAAACCATCTCGATCGGCATCGGCCAGGGTTACAACGCCTACACGCCGATCCAGATGGCGCAGGCGATTGCGACGATCGCCAACGACGGCGTGATGTATCGTCCGCACCTCGTCAATTACATCACCGACAGCAAGACCGGCGAGAAAACCCTGATCGAGGCGAAACCGTTGCGCACGCTGGAATGGAAACCGCAGAACATCGAATTCATCAAGAAAGCGATGATCGGCGTCAACAAGGAAGGCACCGGCGCACGCGCTTTCGCCGGCGCCGAATACGTCTCCGGCGGCAAGACCGGAACGGCGCAGCTGTTCAGCCTGAAAGGTGCCGATTATCGCGGCGGCAAGCTGAAACAGGAACTGCGCGACCACGCGCTGTTCATCGCTTTCGCGCCGGCCGACCATCCGAAGATTGCGCTCGCCGTGCTCGTCGAAAACGGCGGTTTCGGCGCGCAGTCGGCGGCGCCGATCGCGCGCATGGTGATCGATTACTACCTGCTCGGCAAGGCGCCCAAGGGTCCGGCGCAAGACGACGAAACCGCGCCGGACGAGGAGGAGTAACTCATGTTCCAGCAACTCCTCTACCGTTTCCGCGCGCGCCTCGTCGATCACATCGACGGGCCCCTGCTGACGATCGCACTGGCGCTGATGGCTTTCGGCCTGGCCACCGTCTATAGCGCGACCTACGACGCCAACAACCGGGCGCTCTCCCAGTTGCTCAACATGTGCGTCGGCCTCGCCGCGATGTGGTCAGTCGCCCAGCTGCCGCCGCAAAAACTGATGCGCTTCGCCGTTCCGCTTTATGCCATTGGCGTAGTCTTGCTGGTGCTGGTGTACATCGTCGGAATCAAGGTCAACGGCGCCCGGCGCTGGCTGCCGCTCGGCTTCACGCGGGTCCAGCCGGCCGAGATGCTGAAGATCGCCATGCCGCTGATGCTGGCCTGGTATTTCCACAAGAACGAAGCCACCCTGCGCGCCCGTCATTACGCGATTGCCTGCCTGCTGCTGCTCGTTCCCGTCGCGCTGATCGCCAAGCAGCCGGACCTGGGAACGGCGATCCTGGTCGGCGCCGCCGGTTTCTACGTGATCTTTCTCGCCGGCCTGCCGTGGAAGGTCATCGTCGGCATGCTGATCGCCTGCGCCGGCGCCGCGCCCTTCGTGTGGACCGTACTGCACGATTACCAGAGGAAGCGGATACTGACGCTGATCGACCCGACGACCGATCCGCTCGGCGCGGGTTACCACATCATCCAGTCGACCATCGCCATCGGCTCCGGCGGCGGCGTCGGCAAGGGCTGGCTCGAAGGCACGCAGACCCATCTCGAATTCATCCCGGAGCGGCACACCGATTTCATCTTCGCCGTCTTCTCGGAAGAGCACGGCCTGCTCGGCAACGGCATTCTGGTCTTTCTCTACCTGCTGCTGATCGCCCGCGGCCTGATGATCACGGCCAATGCCTCGACGCTCTTTACGCGCGTCCTCGCCGGTTCGATCACGCTGACCTTTTTCACTTATGCCTTCGTCAATATGGGCATGGTCAGCGGCATCCTGCCGGTCGTCGGTGTCCCGCTGCCGTTCATGAGCTACGGCGGCACGGCCCTGGTGACCCTGTTCCTCGGCCTGGGCATCCTGATGAGCATTCATTCGCACCGCATGCTGGTCAAGAAATAACGGGAGCCCGCAGTGAACAGCTGGAAACACTTTTGCTCGGCCGCGCTGCTCATGCTGCTGGCGGCCTGCGCCGGGCAGGC
>CAIXAY010000029.1 GCA_903917505.1 uncultured beta proteobacterium
AGTGCATGCACTGATCGGCCCCCACGGCGCCGGCAAGACGACGCTGATCCACGCGCTTTCGGGCGCGCTCGCGCTCGACGCCGGCCAAGTCTTGTTCGCTGGTGGCGATCTGACGCGGCGGACCATGCACGAGCGCGTCGCCCTCGGACTGGCGCGCTCGTACCAGATCACCAATGTCTTTTCGCGCCTCTCCGTCCTCGACAACGTGACGATCGCCGTGCAGGGCCGCGTTCGCGACTGGGGATCGAGCTTCAGCTTCTGGAAACCGTTCGCGCTCGATTCGGCGATCATCGCCGAAGCGCACGAACTGCTCGCCGAAGTCTCGCTCGGGCAATTCGCGCTGCGGCGCGCGGCGCAACTCTCGCACGGCCAGCAGCGCTGTCTCGAAGTCGCGCTGGCGCTTGCGACGCGCCCCAAGCTCGTGTTGCTCGACGAACCGATGGCCGGGATGGGGCCCGACGAATCGGCGCGCATGGTCGACCTGATCGAGTCGCTGCGCGGCCGCGTCACGATGCTGCTGGTCGAGCACGATATGGACGCCGTCTTCCGACTCGCCGACCGCATTTCGGTGATGGTCGCCGGCCGGGTGATCGCCAGCGCCGAACCCGATGTCATCCGGGCCGACGCCGAGGTGCGCCGCGCTTACCTTGGAGACGAGGCATGACGCTGCTTGAAGTCGAGGGGATAGAAACGGCTTACGCGACGAGCCAGGTCCTCTTCGGCGTCAGCTTCTCGATCATGGAAGGCGAAGTCGCGACGCTGCTGGGCCGCAACGGCATGGGCAAAACGACGACGCTGCGCTCGATCTGCGGCCTGACGGCGCCGCGCAGCGGCAGCATCCGCTTCGCCGGCGAGCGCATCGACGGCCGCCCGGCCGACCGCATCGGCCGCCTCGGCATCGCGCTCGTTCCCGAAGGGCGGCAAATCTTCCCGAATCTCACGGTGCGCGAAAACCTCGTCGCTTTCGCCGCCAACCGGCACGGGGCGCGCGAGCCATGGACACTGGAGCGCGTCTTCGCTTTCTTTCCCATCCTCGCCGAACGCTCGCGCAATCTCGGCGGCCGGCTTTCCGGCGGCGAGCAGCAGATGCTGGCGATCGGCCGCGCGCTGATGACCAACCCGCGCCTCTTGATCCTCGACGAAGCGAGCGAGGGCCTGGCGCCGCTCGTGCGCGAGGAAATCTGGCGCTGCCTCGACGCGCTGCGCGAGAGCGGGCAAACGATCCTGGTCATCGACAAGTACGTCGAACGCCTGATCGCCCTGTCCGACCGGCACACCATCCTCGAGCGCGGCCAGGTGGTGTGGCAGGGGACGTCAGCCGAACTCGACGCCGATCACGGCATCTGGCATCGCTATCTGGGGATTTGAAAACGATTAACCACAACGATCACAACGGGCACAACGAAAAACAAACCCATTCTTAAACAGGGTGGCGATAAAGAAAAGTGAATGGCTTCTCGTTGTGATCGTTGTGCCCGTTGTGGTTAATCCCGGCTTCGCGCAGTCACTCGGCGATCAGCATCGACAATTCGCGCTCGAGCAGCGCCGGGTCGCCGGTGTTGAGTTCGACCAGCCGGTGCAGGTGCGTCGCGCTGTCGATGTCTATGGTCTGGCACAGGAGGCCCGCCTGGCGTTTTTCCACGTGGGCCACCGAACACTCCATGCTGATCTGATCTTTGCCCCGGTTGAGGCGAATTTGCAGCATGCACAGCGCGTCATGTTCGACCACGGTGTTGGCCGGCAGACGGATCAGCGCGCCGTGCAGCGAAACGTCGATCACCACGACGCTGAAGCTGCAGTCGATGAAAACCAGGCGGCCCGGAGTGCGGAAGGCGATGCGGGAGTATCGGCGACGCTCGTCGGTCATGGCAGACTCCTCAGAGGATGCAGGACTCACTTTCCCCGCATATTACCCCAAAGCAGCTTGTGCAGCTGCAGTTGCAGGCGCACCGGCAGCCGGTCGGCAAGTATCCACTCGGCGAGTTGCCGTGGCTCGAGCGTGCCCTGCACCGGCGAGAAGAGCAGCGGCGTGCGCGCCGCGAGCCCGCGTTCAATGACAATGTCACGCGCCCATTCGTAATCGGCGCGGTCCTTGAGGACGAATTTCAATTCGTCGCGCGCGCTCAGGTACTCGAGGTTTTGCCAGCAATTCTTCGCGGCTTCGCCGGAACCGGGCGCCTTGAGATCGACGATGCGCGCAACGCGGCTGTCGACCGCAGCGATGTCGATGGCGCCGGATGTCTCGAGCGAGACGTCGTGGCCCGCGTCGCACAGCGCTTTGAGCAAGGGCAGGCAGTTCTTCTGGGCCAGCGGTTCGCCGCCGGTCACGCAGACCGGTTGCACGCCGTAGCTGGCGACGGCTGCGAGAATGTCGGCGAGCGGCATGTTGCGGCCGCCGGTGAAAGCGTATTCGGTATCGCACCAGACACAGCGCAAGGGGCAGCCGGTGAGGCGCACGAAAACCGTCGGCAGGCCGGCGCGCGAGGCTTCGCCCTGCAGCGAGTAGAAGATCTCGCTGATCTTCAGCGCGAGCGCGTTGCTACGGCCAGTCACCGGCCTACTTCTTCAGACGTTGCTTGGCGGTTGCCGCTGCCGAGCTGTCGGGATACTTGATCAGCACCGTTTCCAGCGTCGTCTTGGCGCCCCTGGCGTCGCCGAGCTCCTGCTGGCAGGTCGCGATGTTGATCATCGAGTCCGGCGCTTTCGGGTGTTGCGGCCAGCGGCTGATCACCACCTTGTGCGCGTCGATCGCCTTCTTGCAATCGTGCAAGGCGTAGTTCGCGTTGCCGAGCCAGTACTGCGCATTCGGCGTCAGCGTGCCGTCCGGATAGGTCTTGACGAACAGCTCGAAGGCTGCGGCCGCGTCCTTGATCTTGTTGGCCTTGAAGTAATTGAGCGCGGTCTCGTAGGCGCGCGCCTCGATCGCCGGATCGCTGGCAGTTTTCGCGACGGGGTCGGCGGGGACTTCATCCGCCGGCTTGGCTTCGGGTGGCGGTGGCGTCTCGATCTTGCGCAGGCGGCCGTCGAGGTCCACATAGAAATCCTGCTGCCGCTTCTTGGCCGATTCGAGTTCGTAGCTCAGCGTTTCGACCTGGCCGCGCAGCTTGGCGTTCTCTTCGCGCAAGGCCTGAATCTGGTTGACGAGGTCGAACTGCGCCTTCGACAGGGTGTCGATGCGCTCGTTGCTCTGGATCGATAGATCCTTGATCTGCTTGCGCGCTTCGTCGTCGTCGAACAAAGCGGCGTGCGCCTGATGTGCGCCAAGCAAGGCCAGGAGCAGCGCCAGCCGCGTCACTTTCCAGCAAGCACGACGCGCCGACATTTTTTAGAACTCGCCGGTGTAGAGCATGTCGCCGCGGCGGTTCTCGGCCCAGGCCGCTTCGTTCTGGCCTTCGTTCTTCGGCTTTTCCTCGCCCAGGCTGACCGATTCGATCTGCTCTTCACGGGCCCCGAGCAGGGTCAGCATCTTCTTGATCGCATCGGCGCGCTTCTGGCCGAGCGCCAGGTTGTATTCGCGGCTGCCGCGTTCATCGGTGTTGCCCTGGATCAGCATCTTGAACTGGCCGTGGCTGGCCAGGAACTTGGCATGCGCCGTCACCAGATCCTTGTACTCCGGCTTGACGTCATACTTGTCGTAGTCGAAATAGATGCTGCGCTTGGAGAGGATGCTCTTCGGGTCGGTGAGCTCGGGCGGCAGCTTGCTGCTGGTCATTCCCGGCGTGGTCACGGTGGCGACGCTGGTGCCGCTGCTGGCATCGCGCGATTCGACGGGCGCGCCGCCCTCGGGGGCGTCGGGGGTCGAACTGCAGCCGGCGATGAGCAAGACGAGAAGTGCGGGGACAAGAAATCGTTTCATGGTGTTTCTCCTGCTTCTGAATTTCAAGAATTCGGGTTATTTAGAAAAGGGACCCCACGCCGGTTCGCGAACATCGCCGGCTGGAATGGAAAGACGTTGCTTGATGCGGCCGTCCACCGATACGGCGGACAGCACGCCACGCCCGCCGATCTCTGTGGCGATCAGGATCATCCGGCCGTTGGGCGCAAAGCTTGGCGATTCGTCCTTGTTCGAGTCGGTGAGAATTTGCACTTGTTTGCTCGCCAGGTCCATGACCGCCAGGCGGAACGCGCCCTCGCGCCGGCTGATGAAAGCCAGCGACTTGCCATCCGGCGAAACGCGCGGCGATACGTTGTAGCTGCCTTCGAAGGTAACGCGCTGCGCGTCGCCGCCGTTGACGTCGGTGCGATAAATCTGCGGGCTGCCGCCGCGATCCGACGTGAAATAGATCGCCTGGCCGTCAGGTGAAAAGAAAGGTTCGGTGCTGATTCCGGCGACGGTACTTACACGCTGCACGCCGGAACCGTCGGCATTGACCGTGAAGATCTGCGAGCCGCCATCCTTGGACAGGACGATCGCCAGCTTGCGCCCGTCGGGCGACCAGGCCGGCGCCGAATTCGATCCCTTGAAGTTGGCGACGACGATGCGCTGCCCGCTGGCCAGCGAATGGACATAGACCACCGGCTTCTTGTTTTCGAAGGACACGTAGGCGAGACGCGTGCCGTCGGGCGACCAGGCGGGCGAAATGATCGGTTCGCGCGATTTCAATGCAGCCTGCGCGTTCTGCCCGTCGGCGTCGGCAATGTGCAACTCGTAACGCGCCGCGCCGCTGCGCACGACGTAAGCGATGCGCGTCGAAAAGACGCCGGGTTCGCCGATCAGTTTTTCATAGATCACGTCGGCGATGCGGTGACCTGCCGCGCGCAACATGGCCGACGACGTGACGAAGGCCGCGCCGGCCAGCGCCGTTTGCTTATTGACGTCGTAGAGGCGAAAGCGCGCTTCCTGCCGCCCGTCGGGGCTGGCACTGATGCTGCCGGCGGTGAGCGCGTCGGCGCCGCGGTTCTTCCAGTCACCATAGGCCGGGCTGGTCGACTCGGTCATGGCGACGCCGCTCGTGTCGACCAGCTTGAACAGGCCGCTGCGTTCGAGGTCGCCGCGGATGACCGAAGTCAACGCACGCGAAACACCAGGCTCGCCGCCGAAGTCGGCAATGGCCAACGGTATCCGGTTGGCGCCGGCCCCGGTGATCTCTATCGTCAATTCGGCGCGGGCAGCCGTTTGCAACAGCATCAGCGCGCTGAAGGCGATCAGGCACAGGCAGCGCACTTTGAGCAGGGGTCGAAGCATGGTGCTCAAGCATCCGTTGAACAATAGACGATTATATCCGCTTGGACTCTGGGGTTTGTAACGAAACGTAATATTGAAGGCAAACCGCCCGCGCCTACTCGTCGAGCGGCCGGTATTTGAGTTCGAGCACACGCTGGAAAAGTTCGGGCTGATCGGGCTTGGGCAGCGGCGACGACTTCAGGATGGCGCGCTCGATCGCCGCGTCGAGTTGCGGGTTTCCACTCGATTTCTGAATTCGCACGGGCGGCAGGACTTCGCCGGTCGGCAGCTGCGTGACGATGAATACCGCTTCCGGATTGCCCTGGATATTGCCTGGCAGGACGATGTTGCCGCGAATCTTGTTGCGCAATTTGGCGGCATAGTCGGCCAGCCCGCGCGCGCGCGCGGCCGAAGCCTGATCGGCCTTGAGCCGCGCCATCCGGTCGGTTTCGGCCTGGGCTTGGGCGCGCGCTGCTTCGACCGCTTTCTGCTGGTCGAGCTGCTTTTGCTCGCTGGCCAGTTCCTTCTTGAAGTCGGGCGGAGGCTTCGGTTCGGGCTTCGGCTCGGGCTTGGGTTCTGGCTTGGGCTTCGGCTCCGGTTTAGGCTCGGGCTTCTTCGGTTCTTCCTTCGGCTTCTTGACTTCCTTGATCGCGATGTCCGGCTTGAGGGGCGCGGGTTCGACCTGCGGAACGGGCTTGGGCTCAGGCTTGGGCTCGGGCTTCACCTCCGGCACCGGCTCGGGCCTGACCACCGGCGGCGGCGCGGCGCGCCAGACTTCGACTTCGACCGCTGAGGGCGCCTGGCTTTTCCACTGCACGCCGAAGAACAACGCGCCGATCAGCACGATGTGCACCAGCGCCGCGAGGATCAGCGCCTTGACTTTCGACGTTTCGGATTGCGGCGGGGGCGCAGCGAGGTTCACGGCGGCGGCGATCGCTTGAGGACTCTACTTGCCGGTCGGCTGCACGAGCAGGCCGATGCGCTTGACCTGCTGGCGCTGCAGTTCGTCCATGACCGTCAGCACGGCTTCGTAGCGGACGCTCTTGTCGCCGACGATGAGCACCGGCTGTTCCGGGTTGCGGCGCTGGGCATCGATGATGGCCTGCGCGAGTTCGCCGCGGCTGACGCCGCGCTCGGACTTGCCGGGCAGCGTCAGCGACAGGCTCTGGTCGGCGCGAATGTTCACCTGCACGGCTTCGGCCGGAACTTGCGAGGCCTTGCCGACCGACGGGACGTCGATGCTCGCCGTGGTCATCATCGGCGCGGTGACCATGAAGATGACCAGCAGCACGAGCATGACGTCGATATAGGGGACGACGTTGATTTCGTTTTTCAGGCGACGTGG
>CAIXAY010000030.1 GCA_903917505.1 uncultured beta proteobacterium
CCGTGCAGCGGCTCGGCATCGAGGAAGATGCGCCCGGCGCTCGGCCGGTAGAAGCCGCTCAGCATGTTGATCAGCGTGCTCTTGCCGGCGCCGTTCGGCCCGATCAGGCTGGTGATCGCCGCCGGCCTGACGCTGAAGCTGAAATCGGCGACGGCGCGCACGCCGCCGAAGTGCATGCTCAGCGCTTCGGCGCGCAGCGTGCGCCGGGTGCGCGGCGCCAGGGTGGCGGCCGTCGCCGGCGGTTCGGGCAAGATGGCCGGGCGCGGGCGCAGCACGCGGTCCGAGAACTGCCGGAGCAGCCCGACGATACCGTTCGGCGCCGACCACAGAACAACGAGCAGCAGGATGCCGAAGATCAGCAGGCGCATGTCCTCGAAGCGCGCCAGCAGTTCCGGCAGCACGCCGACGATGAGCGCGCCGGCGAGCGGCCCGAGCAGGGTGCCGGCGCCGCCTATCATCACCACCAGCACGAAGAGGATCGACTCGATGAAACCGAAGCTGCTCGGCGTGACGAAATCCGAAAGCGCCGCGTAAAGTCCGCCGGCGAGGCCGGCGAGCACGGCCGAGGCGACGAAGGCGACGGTCTTGACGGTGAGCGGATCGATGCCGATCGCCTCGGCGGCGATCTCGCCGTCGCGCACGGCGCGCATTGCCGCGCCCCAACTGCCGCGCGCGATCAGCGCGTAGAGCGCGAGCGCCAGCGCAGTCGTCGCCAAGGCGAGCACGGCCACCGCGCGTTCGCCTTTGAGCAGGGCGCCGAACGACGGTCCGGCGATGCCCATGATGCCGTTCTGGCCACCCGTCAGGCTGCTCATCTCGACGGTGCTGTGCTCGACGATGAAGCCGAAGGCGATGGTCAGCATCGCGAGGTAGGGGCCGCGCACGCGTAGCGCCGGCATCGCCAGCAAGGCGCCGAACAGCCCGCAGATCAGCGCGGCGAACGGCCAGGCCGCCCAGAAGCCGAAACCGGCGCGCGTCGTAAGAATGGCAACGGCATAGGCGCCGATGGCATAGAAGCCGACGTGGCCGAACGAGACCTGGCCGGAGAGGCCGATCAAGAGGTTGAGGCCGATGCCGACCAGCGCCAGCAGCGCGACGTTGGCCAGCACGAAGACGTAGTAGTTGTTGAGCGTGCACGCCAGCGCCACGGCCGCGACCAGCAGCGCGAGCGCCAGCGCCCACTGGCGCGGCGTGGCGAGCGGCGCGCCGCTCATACCTTGCGCACCTCGGCGCGGCCGAACAGGCCGTTCGGACGCAGCGCCAGGGCCACGATGACCAGCGAAAAGCTGATGATCTGCGTATAGCCGGAGCCCAGGGTCGCGGCGATCAGCGCTTCGGCGACGCCGAACAGCAGGCCGGCGAAGAGCACGCCCCAGGCGCTGCCGATGCCGCCGAGAATGGCGACGGCGAAAGCCTTGAGGCCGAACACCGTGCCCATGTCGGCATGGACGTTGACGAGCGGCGCGATCAGCGCGCCGGCGATGCCGGCGAGCACCGCCGACAGAGCGAATGCGCCGGCGACGACGCGCTGCACCGGGATCCCCATCAGTCGCGCGGCATCGCGGTTCTGCACGACGGCGAGCATCGCCTTGCCCCAGCGCGTGCGCCGCGCGAGCACGTGCAGGAGCGCCGCGAGCGCGATGCCGGCAATCGGAATCAGGATTTGCAGCGGGTACACGCCGAGCCCGAGGCCGCCGATCTCGATCGGCGTTTGCGCGAGCGGCGAGTGCAGGCTGCGCGGCTCCTTGCCGAAAGTGAACATGACGACGTTATCGAGGACGATGCCGAGCGCCACCGTGGCCATCAGCCAGGCATCGGAGCCGCGCCGCACGAAGGGACGCACGGCCAGCGCCTCGACGAGCAGGCCGTAGGCCGCGCAGAGGAGCAGCGTCGCGGCGAGCGCCGCGGCGACCGGCCAGCCGAGCGTCTGCACGAAGGCATAGGTCAGCACCGCGCCGAGCATCATCGAACTGCCCTGCGCGAAATTCACCGTTCCCGAGACCGCATAGGTGACGTGAAAGCCGAGCGCCATCAGCCCGTACATGCTGCCCAGCCCGAGCCCGCTGATCAGTGCCGCAAGCACCAGCATCAAGAATCGTCCTAAAAAATTGGCCGCACCGCGGGCGCTGCGCTTCCGGCACAATGTGCCAGAAGTCGTCGCCGTGCGGCGCCTGGCGCTGCGATCAGTTGGGGTTTCCTACCGGGAGTATGCGGTTGTCGTTGAAATAGGCCCACACATAATCGTTCTCGTTCAGCGCATCGTGGACCTCGGGGCTGAACGGTTTATTGTAAGTCTTGATCAGGCCGTCGTAGCGCTCGATCTTGTAGAAGCCCTCGCGCACCGCGTCGCCGTCGAGCGAGCCGGCGCGGGTGATGGCCAGTGCGGCGAGCTGCATCGCATCGTAGGCATTGGCCACGCCGACCGCCGGCGTGATGTCCTCGACGCCCTTGATGTCCGGATACTTGGCCTGCAACGCCCTGACCACCTTTTCCCCGACCGCCGACTGCTTGCCGAAGAAGCTGTAGGTCTGCACGAAGTGCACGTTCTTCGCGCTCGGCCCGGCGAGTTCGGAAAAGCGGCCGCCGGCCGGTCCCCAGTGCGAAACGACCGGCACCTTCCAGCCCATGCGATCGAGCGATTTGACGACCTGCGCCGCCGGACCGACGTTGCCGACCAGCAGCAGCACATCGGCGCCGGCGAGCTTGAGGCGCGTCAGCTGCGGCACGACATCGACATCGTCGGCCCCGAATTTCTCGATGCCGGCGGCCTGCACGCCCTTGGCGGCGAGCGCCGCGCTCAAGCCTTTTTCATTCGATTCGCCCCAGGCGTTGTTGACCAGGATCATGCCCGGCTTGCTGGCCTTGAAGGTCTTCTGGGCATAGGCGAGCATGCCCTTGTCGACGAGTTCGTCGACGGCCGAAACGCGGAAGGCGAAATTCGGGCTGGCGCCGTTTTGCGTGATCGCGGTTCCCGCCGCCCACGGGCCCATGAACGGAACCTTCTCCTGGTTGGCGAGGCGCACGATGGCCACCGATACCGGCGTATCGAGCCCGCCGAACAGCACCGCGACTTTCTCCTTGTAGATGAGTTCGCGCGCCGCGGTGACGCCCTTGGTCGGATTGGCCTCGTCGTCGCGGCGCACGAGTTCGATCTTGCGGCCGCCGAGCAGGCCGCCGCCGGCGTTGATCTCGTCGATGGCGACGGTGAGTCCGCGCGTCAGGGCTTCGCCGGCCAGCGCCGACTGGCCGGACAGCGCGGTGACCAGGCCGATCTTGATCGCGTCGGCGGCGAGCGCGCCGGACATGGCGCAGCAGGCGATGACGGTGCAGAGCGTCACCAGGCTAAGTCGTCTCTTGCTGAACATGCGGATTCTCCTGTTGGCATTTTGGCGGGCGCGATTCTCCCGCGCCGGGAGCAGCTTGTGCGGCTGGGCGAAAACGCCCCATTGTCCGCTTTCCGAATTGACTTGTCTTGCCGGCGACGCATGCCCTATGCTTAACGCAGTCTGGCGCCTGGCGGGCGCGCTCGGGGAGGAGGGGGGCATGGAAAACGCTGCAAATCGGAATATCGGCGAGCCGCAAGCTATCGGGCAGAGCGTCGCCCGGCTGGTGGAAGAATATTTGCGCCTGCTCATGATACCCGACCCGGAACGCGCCAGCGCATACATTGCGCCGGATCTGCTGATCCGTTTCACCGGCGGCCGCGAGATGCACGCGCCGCAGGAATGCGCGGCGTTCAACGCGACGCGCTATGCCTGGGTCAAGAAGAAATTCGAGCGCACCGACGTGGTCATCGGCGCCAGCGCCGCGGAAGCTGTCGTCTTCATGACCGGCACGCTGTATGGCGAATGGAAGGACGGAACGCCGTTCTCCGGCAACCGCTACGTCGATCGCTATGTGGTCAGGCACGGGCGCATCGTGCAGATGGATGTCTGGAACGACAGCGCCGAATGGCTGCTGGTGCGCGCCGGCCTCGCCGCGGCCTGGCCGTCGACCATGGGCGCGGTGCAATGAGCGGCGCCGACACGGTCGGGGCCTTCGTCGCGCACGGCCGCTTCACGCTCGCGCCCGAAGGCAGCGGCCCCTTGAGCGGGCTGCGCTTCGCCGCCAAGGACGTGTTCGACGTCGCCGGGCAGCCGACCGGCGCCGGCAACCCGGCCTGGCTCGCCTCGCACCCGCCGGCGGCCGCGCACAGCCCGGTCATCGCCCGCCTGCTCAAGCAGGGCGCCGAACTCTCCGGCAAGACGGTGTGCGACGAGCTGGCCTACAGCATTTACGGCGACAACGTCCATTACGGCGTGCCGATCAATTCCGCGGCGCCTGATCGCGTTCCCGGCGGCTCGTCGAGCGGCTCGGTGGCGGCGGTGGCCGCGCGCCTCGTCGATTTCGCGCTCGGCACCGACACCGGCGGCTCGACGCGCGTGCCGGCCAGCTACTGCGGCGTCTGGGGCCTGCGCACGACGCACGGGCTCCTGTCGTGCGACGGTTTGGTGCCGTTGTCGCCGAGTTTCGACACGGTGACCTGGCTGGCCGCCGACGGCGAGGTTTTCGCCCGCGTCGGCGAAGCGCTGCTGCCGGCCAGCGATTTCTTCCCGGAACGGGTGCTCTGCCTGCAGGACGCCTGGCAGCTTGCGGATGAGGGCTTTCAGCCGGCGCTCGAGCAGGTACGCAAAACGCTTGGCCGGCAACTCGGGCGTATCGGATCGGTCGCGGTTGCCGCTTCGTCCTCGCTCGCCGCTTCGTCCTCGCTCGAAGAATGGCGGCAGGCTTACGTCGCGGCCGGCGCTTACGAGGCCTGGCAGGCGCATGGCGAATGGATTGCGCAGCACACGCCGGATTTCGCGCCGGCTATCGCCGCGCGTTGGCAAGCGGCCTCCCGCGTCACGGCGGCGCAAGCGGCGATCGCCTTCCGACGCGCGGCGGAAATCCGCGCACAGCTACGCGAGCTGCTCGGCGACGATGTCGTCGCCATCCTGCCTTCGGCGGCGAGCGTGGCGCCACTGCGCGCTTCCGCTGACGCCGTGCTCGACGAAACGCGCTTGCGCACCCTGCAGATCTGCTGCATCGCGAGCCTCGCCGGTTTGCCGCAGGTCAGCATCCCGCTCGGCGACGCTGCCGGCCTGCCGGTCGGCATCTCGCTGCTCGGACCGCCAGGCAGCGATCGCGCGCTGATCCGTCTGGCACTGCGTGTGCGCGCGCTGCTGCAGGCAGGTTGATGACAACGGTCTATTGCGAGGCCTTGATCGTCCGGCTATTGGCCGCCTGCACCGGCCGCGCGATGTTCTTGTAAATTGTCGCGAAGCCGGCCAGCTGCTCTTTGGAAATCTGCACCGGCGTCTTGAGCACCAGCCACAGCACGCCCTCGGTGCACGGCGGTCGGGTCAGCGAGCCGAGGTAGGTGTAGTAGCCGCGCTGCACGGGCAGGATCTGGCCCGGATCGATCTTGACCTCCGGGCGCTTGACCGCCTTGTTCTGTTCGAGCGGCAGGTGCGTCCACAGCGTGCGGATCAGGCCCTGCTCCTTGCCGGCTTCGAGCATCACGGCGACGACGGCAAGTTGCCCGCTCTTCGCCTGATGCACGAGCTCGACGCTCATGTCATAGGCCTTGCCCTTGATCCTGCCCTCGCCCGGCCGGTGAAATTGCAGGTATTGCAACTCATAGGCGACGCCATCCACCGTCATGCTTCCGGCATCGGCCGTGTCGACGCGTATGCCGTTGCCGTCGTCGATGATGGCCAGCGGGCTGGGCTGGTAAGCGAACTTGATCGGCGGCAGATCGGCGCGTACGGTGCCGCGAATATCGATCGGCGACTGGCGCAGTCCGAGGCTGCATTTGGCGTACTCCGCGCCAAGGCTAGCCCACTTGTCCGGCCCGGCATCGCCGCTGTAGCTCCATGACGGCGGCGGTGGCGGCGGTGCTTCGCTGCCTTTCTTCGTCTTGCCGCCCTTGCTCTCGGCCGGCGCGGCGATGACGGCGACCGGGGCCGGCGGCGGGCTGGCGGCGACAAGCTTTGCGACGGGCGGTTTGGGTGCATTCTTGCAGGCATAACTGAATACCGCTTCGAGCGCGGAGTCCGGGGCGACCGGCAGGGCTTGCGGGCGATCGAAGCTTTCGCTTTTCACTTCGCTGCCGTCGGCGGCGGTGTAGCTGCGCTGGATGGCGGCAGCGAGGCGCCGGTCGCATTGAAACTCGGAGAGCGTCGTCAGCCGGGTGAAGGAAAAAGCGCCCGATTCGGCCATCGCCGGCTTGGCATGGCTTTCGCGATGCCAGATGCGCAAGGCGCCGGCGCCCGGCGAATGCAGGCTGCTGGCATCGACCTCGATCTGCCCCTGCTTGTCATCCTTGCTGCCGACGGCAAGCCACTTCGCGGCGAGGGCCGGAGTCGACAGCAGCAGGGCGGAGAGCAGGATGGCGCTTGGTCTATGCATCGCAGCGAGGCCGGGTAAGAGCATACGGAAGACACTATCTTAGCCGCAAATACCGCGCGCGGCGACGGCCAGCCGCGAAACGGCGCGCGAATGCCGGTAGAATTGCTCCCTACAACTTTGCGCCGGCTGCGGCGCTCTTGGAGAGACCATGCCCTTGTACTTGAACGAAACCGATGTCGCCGCCCTGCTGACCATGCCGCTCGCGCTCGAGGCGGTCGAAGCGGCGCATCGCGAACTCGCGCTTGGCCGCGCCGTCGATATCCCGCGCCAGCGCACGCGCCTGCCGCAGACGGCGCTGCACATCCTGCAGGGCGCGCTGCCGGCGCACGATGCGATCGGCTACAAGGCCTACACCAGCAACCGCTCTGGCGTGCGCTTCCTGGTCCATGTGTTCAGCGCGGCGAGCGGCGCCCTGCGCGTGGTCCTTGCTGCCGACCGGCTCGGCATGATGCGTACCGGCGCGGCTTCGGGCGTCGCCACGCGCGCTCTGGCCCGGCCCGACGCCGAAACGCTCGGTGTCTTCGGGGCCGGCTGGCAGGCCGAGGGGCACATCGAGGCCATCGCCGCCGTGCGTCCCGTGCGCCTGGTCAAGGTCTTCGCGCGCAACGCGGAACGCCTCAAGGCCTTTTGCGCCAAGATGTCCGAGCGGCTGCAGATTGCGGTGATCGCGGCGGCCTCGCCGGAAGAGACGGTGAAGGGCAGCGACATCGTCGGCACCGTGACGACCTCGGCGACGCCGCTGTTCGACGCCAAGTGGCTTTCTCCCGGCACGCATATCAATGCCGCCGGCTCCAACTCGCTGATCCGGCGCGAGATCGGCGAAGATGTGCTCAAGGCCTGCCAGACCATCGTCGTCGACAGCGTCGATAGCGCGCTCAAGGAAGCGGGCGACCTCCTGCCCTGGCTCGAGAAAGGGCGGCTCTCCGAGCACCAGCTGGTCGAACTCGGCGACGTCATCGTCGGCCGGCATCCGGGCCGGACGAGCCCGGACGAAATCACCATTTTCGAATCGCAGGGCATGGCGATTCAGGACATTGCCGTAGCGGTGCGGCTCGAGGCGCTGGCGCGCGAGCGGGGCGTGGGCGTCGAACTGCCTTACGGGAGCTAGTTTCATTCTGCGATTGACGTGACTTATGCAGAACGGTGAGAATGCATAAAATCCCGTGGTTTCCCTGACTATGCCGTCAGGGCAATCCACAAGGGGATAGGCCGCAGGCTTGAGGAGGCCGTCCTTATCGAAATGCGATAAGAGGGGCGATGATGCGCAAGACCGGATTCTGGAAGACTGACTGGTTTCTCAGCCTGATCGTCAGCGGCGTCATGCTCGTTGCCGCGGGCAGCGACCTCATTCGCAGCCTGGAACGCAAGGCCTACGATCTGGGCGTGCAGGCGTCGAGCCGCACGCCGCTCGATCGCGTCGCGGTGATCGCCATCGACGATGCCTCGATCGCCAATCTGGGCCGCTGGCCCTGGCCGCGCGACCGCCTGGCCAAGATGACCGACCTGCTGGCGGCGGGCCAGGCCAAGGTGGTGGCCAATACGATTTTCTTCTTCGAGCCGCAGCTCGATCCCGGCTACACCTACATCACGCGCCTGCTCGACCTGCACCGGCAGGTAGCGCCGGCGGCCGCCACGCTGCCGGAAGTCGAGCAGATGGGCGGCGTGCTCAAGGAAGCCGAAGCGGCTTTGAATTCCGACCGCATTCTCGCCGACAGCATGGAGCGGGCCGGGAATGTCCTGTTGCCGATGCTGTTCGTGCTCGGCGAACCGCGCGGCCGGCCGGACCAGGCCGTGCCTGAATATGTTGCCGGCAATCGTCTGCCGCACGTCGCCGAACAAGGCGGCGACGTCTGGCCGACGCTGTCGCTGCAGGTGCCGATCGCCGCGCTCGGCAGCAAGGCGGCGGGCATTGGCCATCTCAATGCCATTGCCGATGTCGATGGGGCGATACGCGCCGAACCGCTGGTGCTGCGTTATTACGATCAGTACTATCCGTCGCTGTCGCTGATGATCGCCGCGAAGAGCCTGAATCTCGGGCCGGCCGATGTGCACGTGACCCTCGGACAGGAAGTGCGCCTCGGCAATCTGCGCATTCCGACCGATGCGCAAACGCAAATGAACACCTTCTTCTACAAGGACAGTGCCGGCAAGCCGGCGTTTTCGGTCGATTCCTTCTATGACGTGCTGACCGGCAAGATTCCTGCAGCCAAGTACCAGAACAAGATCGTCCTGATCGGCGCAACGGCCGCCGGCGTCGGCGCGACGCAAGTGACCCCGGTGTCGCCGGCGATGGCGCCGGTGCTGACCCTGGCGCATGCGGTATCGAGCATCCTGCAGGAACATTTCTTCGTCACGCCGGAGTGGGGCGTGTGGGCCAAGCTCATCGTCTTCCTGCTCGTCGCCGCCTACCTGATCGCCGTTCTGCCGCGCCTCTCGGCCGGCGTCGGCGCGCTGGCCACGGCACTGATCCTGGTCGCCCTGCTCGGCGCGCACTTCGGCCTGATGGTCGGCAGCGCGCTGTGGATAGAGCTGATGTCTTCGGCCAGCCTGCTGATCGTCGGCCACCTGCTGCTGACCACCAAGCGCTTCCTGATGACCGAGCGCGGCAAGGAAAAATCGGATTCCGATTCGGCCGAATCGAACCGCATGCTCGGCCTCGCCTTCCAGGGCCAGGGCCAGCTCGACATGGCTTTCGACAAGTTCCGCAAGTGCCCGCTCAACGACGCGCTGATGGAGAACCTCTACAACCTGGCGCTCGATTTCGAGCGCAAGCGGCAGTTCAACAAGGCCGAGGCGGCCTTCCGCTACATGGCCGAATTCAACCCGAAGTTCCGCGATCTCGAGCAGCGCCTGGTGCGCGCCAAGGCCATGTCGGAGACGGTCATGCTCGGCGGCAGCGGCGGCCAGGGCGGCAGCGGCAGCATCCTGCTCGCCGACGGGCAGATCGAGAAGCCGATGCTCGGCCGTTACCAGATCGAAAAGGAACTCGGCAAGGGCGCGATGGGTGTCGTGTACCTCGGCCGCGACCCGAAGATCAACCGCGTCGTGGCGATCAAGACCATGGCCCTGGCGCAGGAGTTCGAAGCCGACGAGCTGGCCGAGGTCAAGGAACGCTTCTTCCGCGAAGCGGAGACCGCCGGCCGCCTCAACCACCAGCACATCGTCACCATGTACGACGCCGGCGAAGAGCACGATCTCGCCTATATCGCCATGGAATTTCTCAAGGGCCGCGACCTCGTTCCCTACACCAAGCCCGGCCAGCTCCTGCCCCTGCCGCAGGTGGTGAGCATTATCGCCCGGGTCGCCGACGCGCTGGCCTACGCGCACGGCAACAACGTCGTGCACCGCGACATCAAGCCGGCCAACGTCATGTACGAGCCGACCACCGACCAGGTCAAGGTCACCGATTTTGGCATCGCGCGCATCACCGATTCGTCGCGCACCAAGACCGGCATGGTGCTCGGCACGCCGAGCTATATGTCGCCCGAGCAGCTGTCGGGCAAGAAGGTCGACGGGCGCTCGGACCTGTTCTCGCTCGGCGTCACGCTGTACCAGATGGCCTGCGGGCAGCTGCCCTTCGTCGGCGATTCGATGGCGCAACTGATGTACAAGATCGGCAACGAGGCGCAAGCCGATATCCGCACGCTGAATCCGCAGGTGCCCGACGCCCTCGCGGCGGTCATCGAGCGGGCCATGCACAAGGACATGGCGCAGCGCTACCAGAGCGGCGATGAAATGGCGCGCGACCTGCGCGCCAGCCTGCAAGCAGCGCCGGCGCAGCATCAGGACGTCGATATTCAGTTATAGGAGATTACGTGGTCAACTCGCTGAGCAATGCGCTCGAAATCGTCGTCCGGACCGACCCGGGCATGGTTCGCGGACAAAACGAAGACGCCGTATTCGCCAACCCGAATCAGGGCTACGTGATCCTTGCCGACGGCATGGGCGGTTATAACGCCGGC
>CAIXAY010000031.1 GCA_903917505.1 uncultured beta proteobacterium
CAGCGCAGCGCCAACGTCGTCTCGGTCGGTCCGATGCTGCAGGGCTTGCGCAAGCCGGTCAACGATTTGTCGCGCGGCGCCCTGGTCGATGACATTGTCTTCACCATCGCGCTGACGGCGATTCAGGCGCAGTCGATCCGGCACGACGCCGGAGCAGCCTAGCGCTGCCCGGCGCGGATCCCTTTCACGGGCTGCCGGCGGCGCGCGGGGACACGCCCATGGGCGCGCCGCTTGAAGCGGCGCCCGCAGCGTTCGTGCCGCCGCTACTGCCGACCGTGCCCGTGCCGCCCTGACCCGCTGACGAAGCCGATGCGCCGTTATCCCCGCCGCCCGTGTTGGTCGAGGGATTGACAGGAGGCGGGCGAACAACCTGCGACACGGGTCCGCGACCATCGTAGATGGCGTCATCCGGGCATGGCGCGGCGGCATCGGTCGACAGGGCGCTCGAGGTGCAACGACGATCGACGCGATCGGTCCCCGCATCGCGGTTGCCGGAAGCGCTCTGAGCGTGCGCGGCAGCGAGCGGCACGGCAAGCGCAAGCGAAAACAGGGTGTACATGATTGCCGTTCTGTTCATGGCGTACTCCTCATCGCCGGCTGCAAGGACCGGCACGAATCAGCCTAGAACAGGCGCCTGGCTCGCTCCGTTCGGTAGCGCACACGAGCATCGCGCGGCAACGGCGGCCGGATGATTGCAAGAATGCCGAGCGACTGTTGACAAACCTAACTCGATTGAGAATAATACTCATGTAAACGTTTCCATATTTGCAGCCTGGCGCGCTTCACCAGCTCGGTTGTGAGGGCGGTTTTCCGCCGAACAGAGAAGCGTCATCGAGGTGCTGACGGGGCGGCCTTCTGTAAATCATCCCCTCACGATCAACCGTGATGCGCCTGCGTCAATCCGGCACGGAGCGGACATGGAGATTTGCAGATGCTGCGCAGACTGATGCTTTTCCCGGCATTCCGGCCTTTTCTCCTGATCCTCATGCTGCTTGTCCTTTGGGACGTGGCGATCCGTCTCTTTGCCATTCCGGCCTACCTGATTCCGCGGCCCGAGCAAGTCGTCGGGCAACTGATCGCCGAATGGAGCCATCTGCTGAAGGAGAGTTGGCAAACCACCGAAGCGACCCTCGGCGGCTTCGCGCTGACCATCGTCATCGGCATCCCGCTGGCCATGATCATCGCCTATTCGAGGCTGGTCGAATCCTACGTCTATCCGCTGCTGGTCTTTTCGCAAAGCATTCCGAAAATAGCGATTGCGCCGCTGTTCGTCGTGTGGTTCGGTTTCGGCATCGTGCCCAAGATCATTTCGGCTTTCCTGCTCGGCTTTTTCCCGGTCGTCGTGTCGACCGTCATGGGCTTCAAATCGGTCGATCCCGACATGCTCGACCTGGCGCGCTCGATGGGCGCCACGCGCCTGCAGACCTTCCTCAAGATCAGTTTGCCGCACGCGTTGCCGGCCATTTTCAGCGGCCTGAAAGTGTCGATCACGCTGGCGGTCGTCGGCGCCGTGGTGGGCGAATTCGTCGGCTCGAATTCGGGCATCGGCTATGTGCTGCAAGTGGCCAACGGCAACTTCGACCTGCCCTTGATGTTCGCGGCGCTGGTCGTGCTGTCCACGATCGGCGTCCTGCTTTTCCTGGCGATCGACGTCGCCGAGCGCCTGATGATTCCCTGGCATGCGTCGCAGCGCCAGGTATTCTGATTACTTTCGCATCGCTTTCTTTCATTCAGCAACCTTAGGAGACCCGCCATGAAGAAACTGCTTCCCAGCCTGATCGCCGCGGTCGTCGCGGCACTGGCGCTGATCGCGCTGCCGGCGCAGGCGCAGACCAAGCCGCAGGACAAGGTCACCCTGATGCTCAACTGGTACCTGTACAGCGAACACGCGCCCTTCTTTCTCGGCAAGGAGCGCGGCTTCTATGCCGACGAGGGCATCGATCTGGAAATCCAGGAAGGCCGCGGTTCCGGCGTAACCGCGCAAGCCGTCGCCGCCAGGTCGGCGACTTTCGGCTACATCGACATCGGCACGATGATCAAGGCCGCGGCCAAGGGCGCGCCGCTCAAGTCGACCGGTGTGCTGTTCCAACTGAGCCCGATGGCCGCCATGGGCTTCACGGAAAAAGGCATCAAGACGCCGAAGGACATCATCGGCAAGATCGTCGCCACCTCGCCCGGCGATGCCGTCTCGCAGATGTGGCCGCTGTTTCTCAAGATCAACAACATCAACGCCGATCAGGTCAAGATCGTCTCCGGCGACGGCCAGACCAAGCTTAACGCGGTAATGACCGGACAGGCCGACCTGCTGCTCGGTTCGGTGATGGACCAGTCGGTCAAGCTGCAGGACGCGACCGGTAAACCGGTCACCTCGATCCGCTTCGCCGATTCGGGGATCAACCAGATCAATTCGGGCATCGTCGCCAACAAAAACCTGCTGACCGAAAATCCCGATCTCGTGAAGCGCTTCATGCGCGCCTCGACGCGCGCCGCCGAAGCCGCCGAGAAGAGCCCGGAGGCGGCCGTCGATGCGATGCTCAAGGCCAACGCCAAAGTCGGCGTGCGCGAAACGCTGATCGTTGGCATGAAGCAGAGCGTCGCGCTCTATCACACCGCGGAAACGGCCAAGCAACGACCTTTCCGCGTCAGCATGAAGAACGTGAACGACACGCTCGACCTGCTCGTGCAATACGGCGGCATGGACCCGGCGACGCGCGGCAAGCCTGAGGATTACGTTACCCTAGAATTCCTGCCGGCCGAGTGATGCTGGGGGAACCGCTGAGTAAACCCGTCACACCGGCGAAAGCCGGTGTCCAGTTCGTCGCTTTTACTGGATTCCGGCGTTCGCCGGAATGACGAATTTCCGCTTCCGCGACGCCAATTCTTAAGCCCGCCATGCCGAACGCGACACTGATCGAAGCACGCGCCGTCACCAAGATCTATCAGACCAAGGACGGTCCGGTCGAGTCCTTGCGCCTCCTGGATTTTGCGATCGCCGAAGGCGAATTCATCTCGGTGGTGGGGCCATCGGGTTGCGGCAAGAGCACCCTGCTCAAGATGGTTGCCGGCCTCCTGCCGGTGACCGGCGGCACGCTGACCCTGGCGGGCCAGGCGATCACCGGGCCGCAGCGCGATGTCGGCATCGTGTTTCAAAGCGCCGTGCTGCTCGCCTGGCGGACGGTGCTCGACAACATCCTGCTGCAGGCTGAAATCCGCCACATGCCGAAAGAAGAAGCCCTGGCCGAGGCGCAGAGGCTGATCGCCATGGC
>CAIXAY010000032.1 GCA_903917505.1 uncultured beta proteobacterium
AACCCGACACGCATCAAGACGGTACGCGGCAAAGGCTATCTGTTCAGCAAGCATGACTGGCAATAGCCGCCTGCTCGACATTCTCGGGCGCTACAAGCCGGCGCCGTGGCGCGGTCGTTACAGCCTGTCGCGCCTGTTCTTCAATTTCTACCTGCTGGTGATGGGCTCCTTCGTGGCCATCGCCTTTTTCGCCGACGTGGTGATTTCGACCGCCGTCAAGGGCATCACCGACGATTACACCAGCCGTTTCATGCACGGCACCATCGTCCTGATCGAAGATGAGCTTTTCCGCCGGCCGCCATCGGAATGGCCACAGCTGATCAAGGTGCTCGACGAGAAATTCGCCTACAAGCTCGATATCGTCGATCGCTTCACGCTCAAGCTGACGCCGAAGCAGGCCGAGAATCTCGACGCCGGCAGGATGGCGATAGACGCCGACGGCGACATCCTTTACCAGCGGCTCAAGCAGACTTCGAAAGTGCTGGTGGTCGGCCCGCTCTCACCCGACGCCGACCCGAATCGCCCGCGCGCGCTGCCGCTCGATTTGCGCATCCGCCTCTTGACCTGGAGCCTGATCGGCTTCTGCCTGGCGATCGCCGTCTGGTTCTGGGTGCGCCCGGTGTGGCGCGACCTCGAAGCCTTGCGCCAGACCGCGCGCGCGCTCGGCGACGGCCACTTTGAAACGCGCGCCCCGACCGCGCGCAGCAGCGCCTTCGAACTGCTGACCGAAACCCTGAATGGCATGGCCGAGCGCATCCAGCGCCTGATCGCCACGCAAAAGGAATTGTCGAGCGCGATCTCGCACGAGTTGCGCACGCCGATCGCGCGCCTGCGCTTCGCCCTGGAGATGATGGCGGAAACCGCCGAGGCCGGTGAAAGAGTGCGCCTGTGGCAAATGATGGAAGTCGATCTCGATGAACTCGACAACCTGATCGACTCGAGCCTGACCTACGCCCGCTTCGAGCGCGAACAGCCGGAACTGCATCTGACGCCGGTTGAACTCGCGCCCTGGCTCGAGGAAAAGGTCAACTCGATGCGCATTCTCGGGCGTACCCTGACGATGTCCGTCGACGGCAGCCGCCTGCCCGAGGGACAAAGCGTCGAGCTCGACCTGAAGAGCATGCCGTATGCGGTTACCAATCTGCTGCGCAACGCCATCAAGTACGCGCGCTCGCGCATCCTGGTCAGCGCGGAAGTCGCGGGCGATCGCATCCTGCTCCACGTTGATGACGATGGCATTGGAATTCCGCCCGAGGAACGCCAGCACGTGTTCACCGCCTTCACCCGGCTCGACCGCTCGCGCGACCGCGCCACCGGCGGCCACGGCCTGGGACTGGCCATCGTGCGGCTCGTGCTCGAGCAGCATGCCGGCACGGTCACCGCTGACGAATCGCCGCTCGGCGGCGCCCGCTTCACCCTCGCCTGGCCCTTGTTACAAAGCGTTACGCAAAGCTGACGAAGGCGCTCAAGACAGATCGCCGGGCCGCGACTATGCTACTTCTCCCGGCGGCGTCTAACGGAAAAAGTTCGATATGTCTGCAGTCAAGTCGATACGACGATTCATTGTCCCTGACGTTTCCGCCGCGCCCGCCAGGCGCCCTTTCCCCAACGACTCATTCGCCCGCTTGCAGGGCGCGCCGCGCCACCTTGGAACCAGGATGGCGTGCGCGTGAACTTGCCTCCCCACACGACCTTTCCGCTGGCCGAAGGCTTGGGAATATTCGTCGGCATCGTCGCTTGGGATCTGCTGGTTGACGGGCACATGGAGATCTTCCGCTCGGTGCTCATCGCGGTATTCTGCTCGCTCGTCTGGTTTGCCATCCGCCACTGGCGAGGCAAAGCGCGCAACCAGCACCATCGTCACGGCAGTGACGTGACCTGAATCCGTTGCCCGGCAAGCTTTTCCGGCTTGTTACACACGGTGACGCAATTGCTGAACAAGCACAACAGACATTCGACAAGCGCCGCGCCTACACTGTACTCGTTGCTTCAGCGTCCCCCGCTGGCAATGTTTGACCCTCCCTGACCCATCGCCAATGATGGGACTTTGAATCCCGTGCCGCAAGGCATGGGATTTTTTTTGCCTGCGTCTTTCTTGCGCCCGGGAGGACTCAGGATCGGGCCGGTACGCTGCCTTCCACGATGCGGACTTCACGCTGTGGAAAGGGAATCTCGACGCGGTTATCGGTGAAGGCTTTCCAGATCGCCAAGCTGATATCCGAACAGACGTTGCCCGTGCCGGCTTCGGGGTCGTTGATCCAGAAACCGAGCTCCAGGTTGATGCCGCTGTCGGCAAAGGCCTTGCAAAGGACCATGGGCGCCGGATCGGCGAGCACCCGCGAATGATCGCGCGCCGCCGCTTCCATGAGCCGCATGGCCTGTTCGAGCTTGGTGCTGTAGGCCACCTGCAGGGCCACCGCGAGACGCACCCGGCTGTCGGTGAAGGTCTGACTCCGGATGATGTTGGACACCAGGTATTCGTTCGGGATGATCACCTCGATGCCGGAGAGCATGCGCACCACCGTATAGCGCGTGGTGATCTGCGTGACGACGCCGGAAGTCGCTTCATCCAGCGTGATCAGGTTGCCGATGCGGATCGAGCGATCGAGCAGGATGATGAAGCCGCTGACATAATTGCTGGCGATTTTCTGCAGCCCGAAGCCGAGGCCGACGGCCAGCGCGCCGCCGAAAACGGACAGCGTCGTCACGTCGATGCCGACCAGCGACAGGCTCAGCAGCAAGGCGAGCAGCGAGAGCAGCGCTTTGGTAAGACGCGCCAGCACGACGCGCACGTTGGCGTCCAGCTGCTCGGCGGAGCCGAGCCGGGTCTCGACCAGGCCGGCCACCCACAAGGCGACGAGCAGCGTGGCCAGGACGGTCACCGCGCCGTGCAACAGCATCCAGAGGTCGAGCTTCTGCTTGCCGATCGTGAAATCAACCTGCTCGAGCATCTCGATCAGCGGCTCGGCCAGCCCGACGATATAGATCGCCAGGCACAGCCAGACCGTTACTGCGATAAAGCGCTCCGAGGTCGCCAGCCAGCCGCTCGGCGAGAACGCGCGGCGCAGCATGTAGACCGTGGCGCGCACCAGCACCATGGCCACGAGCAGCGGCACCGCCAGGTTGAGCAGGCTGACGTGCCCCCAGTTCTTCAGCGTCGTGCGCGCAATGAGCACGAGCAGCAGGGCGAACAGCGGGAAAGCGATGCGCTTCATGCCGGCGGCGCCGAAAGACTGCAGGGCATTGCGCTCTGCCGGCAATTGGTTATGCTGGCGCAGGAGGCGCGCCAGCCACCAGCCAAGCCCGAGACAAAGGCCCAGCGCGACGACCTGCCAAAGGATGTCCGGCTGTTGAATTTCGCGCCACAATTGTCCGGGTAGCGCAAATAGCTCTTTTTCGTTCATCGTCGCTCCATCACGGCAGCAAAGAAGCCATCGGTTCCATGGCGATGCGGCAGCAGGCGCAGGCGCTCGCCGCCCTCCCGAATTCCGCCACCCTCACAATCGATTTCGATTTCCTGCTGCCGCAGCACCTCGGCCGCCGGCAGTGAAACGAATTCCGGCTGCGCCGCAAGAAAGGCCGCAACGACAGCGTCATTTTCAGCGTCAAGCAGGCTGCAGGTGGCATAGACCAGGCGGCCGCCTTTCTTCACCAGTCCCGCTGCGGCGCGCACGATCGCCGCCTGCTTGAGCGTGAGTTCGGCGACCGACTCCGGGCTCTGTCGCCATTTGAGATCGGGGTTGCGGCGCAGCGTGCCGAGGCCGGAACACGGCGCATCGACGAGCACGCGATCGAGCTTGCCGGCGAGGCGCTTGATCTTGATGTCGTTCTCCGATTCGATGCGCGCCGGATGCACATTGGACAGGCCGGAGCGCGCCAGGCGCGGCTTCAGCTTGGCCAGGCGCTTCTCGGCCACGTCGAAGGCATAGAGCCGGCCTTGCGAACGCATCAGCGCACCGAGCAGCAGCGTCTTGCCGCCGGCGCCGGCGCAAAAGTCGGCGACCATTTCGCCGCGCTTCGGTTGCAG
>CAIXAY010000033.1 GCA_903917505.1 uncultured beta proteobacterium
CGATCATCAGGCCGGAGAGGAAGACCGCCATGATGGCGAAGACGAGCATGCCGTAGAGGCCGGTGCCGACACCGCCGAAAACGACTTCGCCGAGCTGCATCATCACCAGCGGAATCATGCCGCCCAAAGGCATGAAGGAATCGTGCATGGCATTGACCGCGCCGCACGAGGCGCCCGTGGTGATCGTCGCGAACAGGCCCGAATCGGCGATGCCGAAGCGCGCCTCCTTGCCTTCCATGTTGCCGAAGGAAGGATCGACGCCGAGTTGCGTGAGCAGCGGATTGGCCTGCTGTTCGAAATGCATCGCCGCGCCGGCCATGACCACGAACATCAGGACCATGGCAGCGAGCACCGCCCAGCCCTGGCGCGTATCGCCGACGATGCGCCCGAAGGTGTAGCAGAGCGCGCCGGGAATCAGGAAGATCGACAGCATCTGGATGAAGTTGGTGAGCGGCGTCGGGTTCTCGTAGGGGTGCGCCGAGTTGGCGTTCATGAAGCCGCCGCCGTTGGTGCCGAGCATCTTGATCGCTTCCTGCGAAGCGACCGGACCCATCGGCAGGCTCTGCGTCTGCGTTTCGGCCGGCTCGGTGATTGCAACGCCCTTTTCGTCTTTCAAGGGTTGCCCGTCGGGACCGTTCTTCGGGTTGTCGTACTTGGTCACCTCGACCGTCGTCACGTCCTTGTAGGCGTCGAAGTTCTGGATCACGCCCTGGTTGGTCAGGAAGACCGCATAAACGATAGAGATCGGCAGCAGCACGTAGAGCGTGACCCGCGTCAGGTCGACCCAGGCGTTGCCCACCGTCGCCGCGCTATGACGCGCGAAGCCGCGGATCAGCGCGATGACGACGACGATGCCGGTCGCCGCCGAGAAGAAGTTCTGCACGGCGAGCGCCAGCATCTGGGTCAGGTAGCTCATCGTCGATTCGCCGCTGTAGCCCTGCCAGTTGGTGTTGGTGACGAAGCTCACCGCGGTGTTGAACGCCGAGTCCGGGCTGACGTTGGGGAACGCCTGCGGATTGAGCGGCAGCCACAGCTGCAGGCGTTGCAGGGCGTACACCGCCAGGGCGCCGAGAAAGTTGAAGAGCAGGATGGCGAAGGCGTATTTCAGCCAGCCCATCTCCTCATCGTGGCGGATGCCGCACAGGCGGTAGAGCGGCCGTTCGATGCTGCCGGCGAAGCCGAACTCGCCTTCCATCACCTTGGCGATGTAGGTGCCGAGCGGTTTGACCGTGAGCAGCAGGACCAGCAGATAGAGTCCGAGAAGAATCCAGGCATGGTTGCTCATGAAAAGTCCTCCGGATTGAGCAGCGCGGCAATGAGATAGACCAACAGGCCGGCGGCGACAAGGCCGCTGAGAATGTAGAGCCAGGTCATTTGGCACCTCCGAGGCGCGCGCAGCCGACCGCGAGGCCGATCAGCAGGGCGAAGAACAGCACGATGACAACGAGATACACGAGATCCATGATTCAACTCCTTATCGTCATTTCCACAATACCCATGCTAATTTCACTGCTATATAAACGCCGTAAAGATATGCGCGACTCATATCAAGAAAGTGTCAAGACGATGGCTTTTCCCGGCTTGCACGCACTGCCGGCGGCCGCGCGGACATTTCATTGCCTTTGGCCGGCGAGGGTCGTTGCCGCATTCCGGGAAGGGGCTTCCTTGCCGATCGCGAACAATCTTGAGGACTTGGCCTTGCTCAGCCCGTCCGTCACGAAGACGAGAAGCGAAAATACCGCGACGACGCCCACCAGGATGGTCAGGCGCAGAAACAGCGGCTGCGTAAACAGGTGCGACACGACTGCACAGAATTCCGATGCCATGCTCAATTCTCCAATTCCAATCCAACGATTACGATATAGGGCACGGTGACGCACGAACACTGCGTTCAGCACCTGCCGTCCGCGTGTCAAAGGAATTGCCTTTCAGCGGTGTGCCATGCGAATCCTTGAACACGCGCTCATCCTAGGCAGCGCGATATCAAGTCGGTGAAAAGATATGGAATGGTCATATCAAGAATGCGTAAAGAAGGCCGGCACTCCGCCTGCCGAGGCATTCGACCCCGCCGCATGCGATGCGGGTTCTTGCGCTTTGTCTCCGATGCGCGGCGCGCGCTGACCGGCTGCAAATCAAGCAGCCGGGGCTTTTCTCAGGGAGTCCGGAAGATATTCATGCCTCCGGGCAATCGACGATGGCCTGGCCGCTAAGCGGCCGGAGCGGAGGCCGCGCGCTGCGCGGCGAAGGCTTCGAACGCTTCGAGCGGCAGCGGCGAACTGAACAGATAGCCCTGCATGAAGTCGCAGCGATGCACCTTGCTCAGCACGTGGCGTTGCGTCGCGGTCTCGACGCCCTCGGCGACCACCTGCAGATTCAGGCTGTGCGCCAGATTGATGGTCGCCGCGCAAATCAGCGCCGCGCTCGCGTCGGACTCGATGTTCATCACGAAGGAGCGGTCTATCTTCAGTTGATCGAGCGGCAATTGGTTGAGATAGGCGAGCGATGAATTGCCGGTGCCGAAGTCGTCCAGCGCGAAACCGACGCCCGCCCGTTTCAGCGCGCGCATCTTGGCGATGACATCGCCGACATCGGCGATCAGCAGGCTCTCGGTCAGTTCCAGCGTGAGCCGCTGCGGATTGGCGCCGGTCGCCGTCAGAATGGCCAGCACCTGCTCGGCAAAATTGGGTTGCCCGAACTCGCGGACACTGATATTGACCGCGACGGTGAGCCGCGCCGTCGCCGGCCGTTGCGCCCACGCCGCCAGCTGGGTGCACGCCGCGGCGAGCACCGCATGGCCGAGCGGGCGAATCAGTCCGGTTTCCTCGGCCAGCGGGATGAAGTCGTCCGGCTCGATGATGCCGCGCTGCCCGTGCTGCCAGCGCACCAGCGCCTCGGCGCCGACCAGGCGGCCTTCGCCGTCGACCTGCGCCTGGTAGTAAAGGACGAACTCGGCCTCGCGCACCGCCTGGCGCAGCTCCTTTTCCAGCAGGTTGCGCGCCGTCACCGCGGCCTGCATGACCGGATCGAAGAAACGGTAGGCGTTGCGCCCGCCGGCCTTGGCCTGATACATGGCGAAGTCGGCCTGCATCATCAGGACTTCCATGGTCTCCGGCTTGTGGCCGAACAGCGTCAGGCCGATGCTCGCCGTGCAATGAAATTCCGGTCCCTCGAGCGAGTAACTGCGCTTGAATGCGGCGAGAATCTTTTCGCTGACGATCTCCGCCTGGTGCGCCGCTTCGTCAATATCCCCGCTCAGGTTCTCGGCGATGATGACAAATTCATCGCCGCCGAGGCGCGACACCGTATCGCCTTCGCGCACGCATTCGCGCAGCCGTTGTGCCACTTCCTTCAGCAGCAGGTCGCCCTTGTCATGGCCCTGCGTGTCGTTCAGGGTCTTGAAATTGTCCAGGTCGATGAAAATCAAGGCCCCGAGCCGCTCCAGTCGCGCACAGCTGACCTGGGCCTGGTGCAGGCAATCGAGCAGCAGCCGCCGGTTCGGCAAGTGGGTCAGCGAATCGTAGTAGGCCAGGTTTCTGATCGCTTCCTCGGCGGCCTTGCGTTCGGTGATGTCGGTGTGGATGCCGACGTAGTTCGTCGTCTGCCCGTCGAGGTCCTTCACCGAGGTGATCGTCAGCCATTCGGGATACACCTCGCCGTTCTTGCGCCGGTTCCAGATCTCGCCTTGCCACGAGCCGTCGCGCAGTATCGTCGCCCACATTTGCGCGTAGAAATCGGGGTTCTGCCGCCCCGAGTTGAGCAGGCGGACATGCCGGCCGACGACTTCCGCGGCGCTGTAGCCGGTGCTCAGGGTGAAGGCCTGGTTGACGCGCAGGATGATGTTGTTGGCGTCGGTGACCATCATCGCCTGGTTGGCCTCGAAGGCGGCGGCGGCGATGCGCAGCTCCTGTTCCGCCCGCTCCTGCTCGGACAGGTCGCGGTAAATCTTCGATGCGCCGATCACATTGCCCGCGGCGTCACGCATCGGCGAAGCCGTCACCGAGACGTTGATCTGCCTGCCGTCCTTGGTCCGGCGTTCGGTCTGATAGTGCTTCAGGGCACTCCCCTGGCGGATCGTCTCGAGGATCGCCAACTCCTCGCCGCGATGCGATTCCGGCGTGATCAGCGAGATGTGCCGGCCCAGCGCTTCATCGCTGCTGTAGCCGAAGATGCGCTCGGCCGCCTTGTTCCAGCTGGTGATCACCCCGTCGAGCGTCTTGCCGATGATCGCGTCCTCGGTCGTCTTACGATGGCCGCAGAATGTAGCAGCGCATCTTCCTCCGACTTGCGCCGGCTGATGTCTTCATGCGCGACCAGCGCGCCGCGTCGCGCGCCGCGCAAGGGGTAGATTCGCATCGCGAACCAGCGCGCCTGGCCGGCAGATTGGCAGGGATACTCCTGGCGAAATTCGCCGCTTTCGCCGGCCAGCACCGTACGCAGGCCGGCGAAAGCCGCCGCCGCATATTCGTCCTCAGGGTCGCCCGCTGCGGCCTCGCAGAGGCGCAAGTAATTGCACCCCAGCGGGTCGGGCAAGCCACTTTCGGCGGCGCAGCGCTTCCATGCCGCGTTGACGGCGATGATCGTGCCGTTTTCATCGAGTACGGCAACCTGCTCCGGGCGCGCATCGAAGAGACTCTGTCCGAAGGCCTCGCTCGCCCTGAGCGACTCGTTGGCGGCCTCGAGCTGCGCGCAGCGCTGCGCGAGTTCTGCGGCGTCGGGCTCGCCGTCGGACTGCGCCGGCATCAGGGTCGCTGCCGCGAAGCACGACCCGGTGTAATTGTCCGGCGCGGGAGCGCAATCGGCGGCAAGCTCGACCGCGGCAAGGGGATCGCCGCGCGCGACGCGCAGCGAGGACAGTCCCACGCCGGCCAGGAACAGGCCCAGGGCCATCAGGAGGCCTGCGCCTACGGCCACGGCCTGGCTCTCCCAAAGCGCGCCGCCGACAACCGCGACGATGACCGCGATGGCGAAACCCGTGTCGATGCCGGCAGGCCACCGTGAATGCGCCGATCGTTCTGCGCCAAGTGCTGCTTTCAGGCGGCCAAGCGTGCGCGGCGGACTGCTCTCTTCCATCTTCATTTCCCTCCCGATAAGGTGCCGGCGCAAGCGCCGGCGCTGCGGTTCGCGACCCGGCCCAACATGTGCCGATCTTGTCGACTGGTGCGGCAATGAACGAACAGTCCCTGCTCCCTCAAAATCACCTGATCGCATTATGCCCTTATCATAGACAGGGGAATTGCCGGCAGGAATACCGCGATACAGGTATTTGCGACATTCCCCTGCCAGCGGGGCAAAAGCGCAAATAGCGCCATTCGGGTATTACCGGCGCCGCTCGCGCTCGGTAGCATTCACCCAAGACGCCTCGATTCGCCGCCGGGATCCGCAGGCCGAACGCGCGGCATTTGGCCTGTGAGCGATTGGGATAGCGAATGAACCTTGACCAGTACATCGGACGGATCGTGCGTTTGCGAAAGTACGCTTTTCGCGACATGGCCCGCCTGAACGGCAGGCGCGCGGTGGGCATGGAAAACTGCTTCCTCGTCGCCAGGGTGGATTCGGCGCAGCAGGAACTGACTTGTTATGGAGAGAACATCCGCATCACCGTTTCGATAGATGACATTGTCTTTTTATAGCCTGACGCCCGGACGGTCTGCAACTTCCACTCCAGTCTCGATTCTCCCGTCGAGACTTTGATTCCCCGCCAGTAACACGGCGGGGATTTTTTTGCCCGCATCGACGCAAGGTGACGCGGTGGCGCCCGGCGGTCGATGCAATCGCCGCGGACATCCTGTAGGCTGCGCGTATTTGTCGCGCTTGCGTGGAGAATCCGGTGCAGCATTTCAAATTGTTCTTCCTGCGCGCCGGCCTCGGAGCGTTCGCGCTTCTCACGCCGCTGACCGCCGCCGCCGTGCGCGCCGAACAGGTGCTCTGTCATTACACCTATGGCGGCGAAACGAAGCGGCTGCTGGCACCGGCGGTCGCGTCGCCGTATGGCGTCGAGGGAATTCAGGTCGGCACCTATTTCCGCTTGCGCGTCGTTTTTCAGGACAGGCCGGCGGATATTGCATCGATCAAGATCTACACCTATGCCGATCGCGACGATGAAGTGGTGCTGCTCCACCAGGCCAGCTATCCCTATCCCCCGGTCGGCCGCCGCGCCGCGCCCTACGGCTTCAGCGGCTTGCAATCCGTCTATGAACCGCGGCGCGAAGGCGAACTGCAGTACTGGTGCGAAATGGCGAAGCCGGGGGCGGCGCGATGAAACGATTGCTGCTCGCGCTTGGCGCGCTGCTGGCCGTGGCGGCCATGCAGGCTGCGCAAGCCGCGGCGGTGCGCCTGGTCTTCGTCGGCGACATCATGCTCGACGACGGGCCAGGCCGCGTGATCGCCGCCGGGCGCGATCCGCTGGCGCCTTTTTCCGGGCAGCTGCGCGACGCCGATTACACGATCGGCAATCTCGAATGCGCGATCGCCACGGCCGGCAGGACGCTGACGGGCAAGATTTACTCGTTTCGCGCCGATCCGCAGGTGCTGCCGCTGCTCCAAGGGCGCTTCGACGCGCTGGCCGTCGCCAACAATCATTCGGGCGACTACGGCAAGGCCGCCTTCCTCGAAACGCTGGCGCATCTCGACGCCGCCGGC
>CAIXAY010000034.1 GCA_903917505.1 uncultured beta proteobacterium
ATTCCGCGCTGTGCGGCAACGATGACGCGAGAATGATTTTTCTAATTTATGCCACCGAGATGCCGGCTTCCGGCAATGTTGAGAAGAAGGTGCACCCGGCTTTGGTTCGGCTGCGAATCACAGGATCGATTTTCCGGCCGTGACGATGTGAGCGTCCTGCGCGACCTCGTCAAAGCGGTGTCGGCGACATGCCTGCATGACGCATGCTGTGCCGCCTCCAGCCCTCATATGGACCGGCCGGACGCCTTGCATCGGCATCACGCCGGCCCGCGGCCCAAGGCCCTTTGGCCGGCGCCGCACGGGTGGCCTGGAGGCACGGGCCGAACAATGCGCTGCATCGCGTCCGCGCGGCATACTGCCGGGCTTACGCGGCTTGCGTGAAGTATTAATCGAGCAGCGTAAGAGGAGGGAATTGCAAAAGCATGTTTCCTATTACCCAACCTCCTGCAAGCGCTACGGCCACGGCAGGCAGCATTGTTGCCGCCAAAGGGAGCGTGACGCCCGCCGCCGCCGCCGCGGCGCAATACTCTGCGGCACCGACGGCCGCGGCCATGCCGGCATCCGCCGCGAAAAGGTACCGGAACAGGGTAGCGTCACCTCCCCCTCCGGATACGCTGCCAATCTCATCCACACTGAGTTCGATCATTGAAGGCATGCCATTTTCTCCAAAAGGAGCTGCGAAAAAAGACTGGGTGGTATCGGTAAGATACGACCGTCGACCATCAATAGCTTAATGTCATATTTACAAAACATTTGGCTTTCCGGGTGACTCTATATTCCCCGCCATCTCGGGCAACACCGCAGATGCTGCGCACGTCATCATTTCCCGGACCACCTCGTTGCAGCGTGTTCCAGCGCAGGGTGCCGTCGAGCTAGGCAAACGACATGCCCATCGCCGTGCGCGTGGGGGTCGGGGAGAGCGCGGCCCAGCCGGGACCGCCTGTCAGCCAATCGATATGCCTTGCCTAGCGGGACGATGACGACGGCAACATAAGCACCCGTTCAGCCCGCAGAAATAAGATGCGGTCCACGACGGGTTCGCGTGGATACGCTTACATTGGACCTTCCGGCAATTGCCCTGCCGTCCTCGCATGACTTCAGCGCTAGCCGCTGGATTATTTCGGTAGCACAATCCGCACAATAATTGTTCGACATCGTTGCGAAGTGGCCATTGCCTTTCGTTCGGAGTCCCGGAAACGGGCGCGAGCGGGACGACAGTTTCATACGGAGATGGCACTGGCTGTCAGACGCCGGCCCTGCCCAAGCGTTCTAGAAAGTCCCTCTCACGCTGGGGCCAGCTATATGCCCCGATTTCGCCTAGCGGTTAGAAGGACGATGGCGGGGTCTCTCTTATATGTCGATGGATACATGGCGCACCTGGGCTGCGAGTTGCAGCGCGATGCGCCACACCACGCGCGACGACTTGCTTGATGCTTCGTCAGGGCTGATCCCTCGGACATAACCAGGCGCCGATGGCGGCGCCACCCAATGCACCCAGGAGGCCCCCGCCTTCTGTCAACGGCAGCGAGAACCAGAAATACGGGTTCAATAACATGACCGCGGTGACAAGCCCTCCGCCGAGCACCGCGCTTCCGTCCACGCAGCCGCTATACGAATAAGACAGGAAAGTGGCCGATGTGAGGCCAAGACCAGGAACAAAATAAGCGCCGGACACACTGTCGATTTCATCAGCGCCCAGTTCAACCATTGAATTCATAATCGTTGCCTCCCAGGATAGAGAAAGCGATTGGTCTGCTTGGAAATATCGGCGATTACGCGTTGGTATGCGGTGCGCGCCAAGTTCGGCGTGAGCTTCGCGCGGCTCAATGCTGACGAATTCCATCAGAACGCAAGAAGAGGCAGGCGCACCGATGAAGCGCCCACCGATTTCAGCAGGGAAGCGGTTGGCCCGTCGCCCGCGCGAAAAAGCCGGCTTGGGTCGCGGCCATCGCCTCACGATGATGCGGGCGCCACGCCACGCCGCCCAGCGTCTCGCCCCCGCAGCATGTGACATCTCCTTCATGGGCCCGTCACGTCCGGCAGGTACTCCAAGTTGGCGTCCCTCGGCTCGACAAGTGGGAATTGCTGCCACTCCCTTTGAACAGGGGGACGGTTTAACTGCACTTATTTCTCGTCGTCTACAAGAGAGGACAGATAGGCATACCCAAATGACGTGCCTCCCGCCATGCCGCCTCCCGATCTGCCTGGCTGCTGCCCCCGGAGACGGTGTCGATTTCATCCCTGCCCAGCTCTGGAATTGAATTCATGGCGCGCACTCCTTTAAGGCATATTCAACAAGACGTGATTGACTTCCTGAATCGACCTGACGATGTCATGAGGGTTTGCCCGCAAATCCATCGACACGCGGGCCGTATTCGATTCGGGAAAAGAAAGTTAGTTCAGCGGGGACTGAGACAAGCCGCCCCGCAGCCGCCATGAAAGCCGCTTTATCAACCGACGCACGCGCTTTGCGCTTTGCCAAGGCCGGCAGTCGGCGAATGACTGATCATTGCCGTGCCGGAATCGCTGATGGCGCTGTCTGCTCAACTTGCAAAAACGAGTTGCGGCTCGAGACGCAGCGTCTCGCCCTCGCCGGTAATCAGCATCTCGCCGTCCTGAATCAGGCATTGCAGGGTCATCGCGCGCTGGGCGAGCGCCGCGAGCGCCTGTGTATCGGGCGGCGACAGCCGCCAGACTTTCAGATTGGGCAGCTTCTCCAACGTCGCGCGGTTCTGCTCCCACCATATTTCGGCAACGCGGCCGCCGTAGGAAAACACGACGACCCGCGCGGCCCGGCCCGAGGCCTTGCGCAGCCAGCGCTCGTCGGGCTGGCCGACGACGATCCAGAGATCGATGACGCCGGTCAGGTCGCGCAGCCACAGGTCGGGCTCTTCGTCGTTCGACAGGCCCTTGCCGAAGGCCAGCGCTGCGTCGGCGTAGCGCATGAAAGCGAGCAGGCGGACCATCATGCGCTGGTCGTTCTCCGAGGGATGGCGGGCGAGCGTCAGTGAAAAATCCGCATAGACGTTGCGGTCCATGTCCGCGACCGCGAGTTCAACCTTGAAGATCGTTGCCTTGAGTGCCATGGGATATTCTGCCGGCCGCATAATACCGGCGGCCTAAGGTGGGAGCGAAGGAATGAAGGCCGCTATACTAGCGGAAAAACCGAACTCGTCCGCTATCCGATTTGCCACACCGATGCCATCTCGCTCCGCCGTTCTGACCGTCATCGCCCTGGCCGCCAGCGTCGCACCGCCGGCCATCGCCTTCAGCGCGAACGATCCCTTCAACACCGAAGCGATCGCGCCGCCGCGGCCGCTGCTTGCCCCGACCGAGGAAGGCGCCGAACTTCCCTGCCGGGCCGTTGCTGCGGGAACCATCTACGGCGTGCTCGAAGTCGTCGACCTCGCGCTGTGCCAGAATCCGCGCACGCACGAAGCCTGGGCCAACGCCCGCGTGCAGGCCGCGCTGGTCGGCGTCGCGCAGGCGGAGTTTCTGCCCGCGCTTGACGGCAGCGTCGCGGTCGAGCGCCTGCGCAGCAATGGCCAGGGCGCCAGTGTAAATAGCGCTGCGCTGACCCTCTCCTGGCTGCTCTACGACTTCGGCGCGCGCTCGGCCAACCTGGAAAATGCCCGGCAGCTTTTGAGTGCCGCCAGCGCCAGCCTCGACTCGACGGTGCAAAGCGTTTTCCTCGACGCCTTGCAGTCCTACTACAACACGCAGGCGGCGCGCGCCGCCGTCATCGCCGCGCTGGAATCGGAAAAGGCCAGCCGCGCCAGCCTGTCGGCCGCCGAGGTGCGCTACCGGGTCGGCACCGGCACGCCGGCCGACCGCCTGCTGGCGCAGACCGCGTGGTCGCAGGCGACGCTCAACCGCATCCGCACCGAGGGCCTGTTGCAGAACGCTTTCGGCGTCCTCGCCAATGTCATGGGGCTGGACGCCGGCGCGCCGCTGAAACTCGTCGACATCCCCGAAACCCTGCCTGACGAGGCGGTCGAACGCGATGTGGGCGCGCTGATTGCAGAGGCGCGCGAGCGCCGCCCCGACCTCAAGGCCGCCGAAGCGCAGGAGCGTGCGGCGCGGGCCGGCGTCGACCTGGCGCGGGCCAATGGCCTGCCGACGCTGTCGCTGGGCGCCGGGCCGAGTTGGGTCGGCGGCAGCGGCAACACCATCGACACGCACAGCAACTCGATCGGCCTGACGCTGACTTTGCCGCTCTTCTCCGGCTTCAACACGACCTACAACGTTCGCGCGGCGCAGGCGCGCGTCGAGGTCGCCGGCGCCCAGCGCGAGAACCTCCGCCTGCAGGTCGCGCTCGACGTGTGGACGGCCTACCAGAGCCTGATCACCGCCACCCAGGCGATCCGCACCACCGCCGATCTCCTGGCCAGCGCCGAACAATCGGAGAACGTCGCGCTCGGCCGCTACAAGGCCGGCGTCGGCAGCATCCTCGACGTGCTCAACGCGCAGAGCGCGCTCGCCGCGGCGCGCCTGCAGCGCATCCAGGCCCGGCTCGACTGGAACGTCTCGCGCGCGACACTGGCCAAGGGTCTCGGCACCCTCGACAGCAGCCTGCTCAATCCAGCACCCAGGACGCCATGAAAGCCATCGTCAGCAGATCGCTATTGACCGTCGCCGTCCTCGCCCTCGCGGCCGGCAGCGCTTACTGGTATTACCGCAGCACCATCCCGACGCCCGAGCAGCGCTACCGCATACAGGCGGTCGGGAAAGGCGACCTGGTGCAAACCGTCTCGGCCAACGGCACGCTCAACCCGGTCGTGCTGGTCAGCGTCGGCACCCAGGTTTCGGGCACGGTCACCAAGCTCTACGTCGACTTCAACGACAAG
>CAIXAY010000035.1 GCA_903917505.1 uncultured beta proteobacterium
ACGCGGCTTGCGCAAGCATAGCGACCGCGATGCCGCCAGCGCCTGCGGCATATCCCCGTCCACCGTCTGCCGACTGGAAGCGGCCGAAGCGGTCCAGATTGGCGTAGCCTTGCGGGCATGCGCCTACGTGGGGCTACACCCGTATAAATTTTTCAAGCCGCTCAATGTGGGTGTTTACTCTGGCCCTTCGGTTTCACGTGAAACTCTGCAATCGGGTGACCGCGCGGCGGCTTCGCCTGCCGCAGCTGCGAATGAGACAAATCTATCCTAAGCGTTTGTAATCGCGTGCGTTTGTCTGAGGGGAAAGCGCATGACTTTGGCCTATTTGGGTACTCCATACACCAAGTTCGAGACCGGACTTGACGGCGCCTTCGCCGCCGCCGCGGCGCTTTGCGGGCGCTTGCTGGCTACCGGCGTTACGGCTTATTCGCCGATCGTGCATTGTCATCCGCTCGCCACCCACGCCGGTCTCGATCCGCTCGATCTGAAAATCTGGTACGGCCACAACATGCTACTCATGGCGCGCTGCGACACTTTGATCGTCGCCCATTTGCCCGGCTGGCAAGACAGCAAAGGCGTCGCCTTCGAGGTCGAGTATTTCGAGAAAGCCCAAAAGCCGATCTTCGATCTCGATCCCGCGACGCTGTGCATGGAGCGGCGTCGATGAGCGACGACTTCGAGGCCCTGGAAGAAATCGCCGACATGATGGCAAAGCCGGTCCTCGACGATAATCCGCAAGCGCGCTCCGCCAAGGCCAAACGCGCCGGCCGGCGCTATTTTGCCGGCGTCCGCCGTCATGCCGCGGCCGCCGTGCGGACGCGGCGGTGGCACCGCAGCTATCGCGGGCCGCTTCTGATTCCGGTTGTCAGGGAGGGCGGGGATGAATGAGCTCGCCCACTACGACGCCGCATGCGCCGCGCTTGCCGCCGCAGTGACAACCGACGAAGTGATGGCGATTCGAACGACGGCAAAGGGCATCGAAGCCGTCGCCAAGGCTGCAAAGAATCTCGATCTCGAAATAGACGCGGTAAAGCTGCGGGTCCGCGCGGAAGCAAAACTGGGCGATATGCTTCGAGAGGCGGAGAGCCAAGGATTGCTGCGCTCCGGACGCCCCACCTCGGAGGAAGGAAATGGTTCAGCCGCCGAACCATTAACGCGCGTGAAACTCCGCGAAATCGGCATCGACAAAAAGCTTTCCGCCTATTCGCAAAAACTTTCCGGCATCGGCACTCAAGCAGTCGATGCGATGCTGGAACGGTTTGACGAAGCAACGCGCGGCCGCGGCAAACTGGCGCTCGATGTGATCACCAGCGAAACCGCAAAGCGCAACGCCGAGAGTCGGCGCCAACTCGCGCGCGAACTGTCGGACTGTTGCGCCCTACAACCGAGCGGCCGGAAATTTCCCGTGGTCTACGCGGACCCCGCTTGGAAACGCAAAGCCGGCATCGGCGACCGCGCCTATGAGAACAGCTACACGACGATGGATTGGGACGCGATCATGGCCATGCCGGTCAAGGAAAGGCTGTTGCCCGATGCGTGGATATTCCTCTGGATACCGCGCGCGCATGTGTTGGCGCTGCACTCGGTCCCCTACGTCCTTCCCCTGGGAAATATTGCCGATATCAAATTGCCGCTGGCCTGGGCGATCGCGCGCGCATGGGGCGCCGACAATTATTCAACCTGTTTTGTATGGACAAAGACCGACGAGGACATGCCTGACGATCATGGCCTCGGCTTGATCGCGTGGGACCAGGATGAACTGCTTTGTCTGTTCAAGCGCGGGCGCGGCCTGCCGAAGCCGGACACCGCAGCAAAGTTCGGATCGAACCATCGCGAGCGTGCGGCCGGCCCAGCGGCCAAGCCAACGTATTACCGCGACATGATAAACGCGATGACGGGCAACTTGCCGGTCCTGGAATTGTTTGCCCGCGAAGACGAAGGAACGGCGTTGCCGCCTAATTTCTTCACCTGGGGCAACCAATCAAACAATACCGCAGAAGTTCCAATCGACGAAAGCGGCGCCGCAGCCGCAGCCACAGCGCCGCCCGAGCCCGCATGCCCAGTCCCCGCTCCCCCAGGCGGGTTCCCCTCGCATGCGGGCTCGATTTTCTTTTCGCCTTTGGCTTGACGGAGGAAATTGTGCCCAAAAAAACTTGGGACGTGGAAACCGAAGCGACTCTGTGCCGCATGTGGCAAAACGGAAAAACCGGGTCCGACATTGCGGACGCCGTTGGGCGCACGCGCTGCGCCGTGCTTGGCAAACTCAATCGCATGGGCCTTATCGGCGATTGCACTAAGATCGCAAGGAGAGTGCGCAAAGCGAGAGCGCACAAAGCGAGAGCGCACGCTCGCGCGTTACGCAGCATGAAAAAACTCTGGGCGTCGCGAAGCCCCGCAGAACGCGCGGCGATAGGGCGCCTCATTATTTCGGCTTTTTATCACGAAAGGAACGGTGACCGATGACCCTCTCAGAATTACTCCGCTCTCGTGAAGCAAAACAACCATCCGGCAATGACGAACGCCACCTCCTGCACTCGAGGTTCGACGAGCGC
>CAIXAY010000036.1 GCA_903917505.1 uncultured beta proteobacterium
CAACCCCGGCGCAACCCCCGTTTCATCCTTCTCTTTCAGCATTTCAAACTCCTTTTTCCAGACACGGTTTTACCCCAAATTCGTGTCCAGAAAAATAGGGGCCGGTTCAGGAATCGTCGGGCCCGCATAGACCGTCGATACGCCGCCGACCGAAACCGAAATATTGGCGCCGGCCGGAACGCCGGTTAGCGTCAGCGTATTGCCGGCACTGTTGTAGGTCAGCGTAACGCCGCCCGCGGGCAGCGCGGGAGTCCCGAAGCCAAGCATGGTGCTGCCGGACGATATCGTTCCGGTACCGGTATTGGCGCTCGAAGCACTGGTCATGATCGGCATCGCGGCAGCAACCAATCGGGCGTCGGCGGCTATGCTGGGATTGACCGCGATATCCTTGGCCGCGTCGCGGGTCGGTTCGATGATGAAGGAATCGCCGCTGGCGATCGTTCCCGAGGCCAGCTAAAGCGTAAAGCCCTCGCTGCTGGCCACGGTCGACGACAGCGTTGCCAGGTTCGCGTTGCTCCACTGCGTGTTGTCCGACAAGCGCGTCAGCGAATAATTGGTGCCGTCGTAGGCCAGACGATAGTCGGAGCTGGTCAGATTGGTGTAGAAATTGGCACCGTTGGCCGCCGGACTGGAAATCTGAGTCGATGCGCCGGCCGCGACGGTCGCCCCGGTCAGCGTCAGGTTCTCGGTCGCCGGAACGGCGGCCTGCAGGGCCGCCAGCGTTGCGCCGGTCCAGGCGGTTCCGTCCGACTGGCGGGTCAGGGTGTAGAGCGTACCGGCGGCATTCAAGGACAGGGAATAGCTTCCCGCGATCGGCGGCGGCGTCACGAAAGAGGCCGAGACAGTCGCCGGCGTGACGGCACTGTTGCTGCCGTTGGCGATCACCTTCGGTTGCGGCACCGTGAAGAAATTGGCGGCGAAATTGGCATTCCCGGTCGACTGTCCGAGCAGGTCCTGCCCGAGCCCGTTCTGCGCGTTGAAGGTCAGCGCCAGCGAGGCCGCGTTGCGGCCGAGATCGTTGGCAATCTGATCGAGCGAGCCGCTTCTGAAACTCAAGAGCCCGCCCAGACTCCCGCCGGTGATCAGTGACTCGGGCAGCTCCTGTGAACCGGTCGCGGTTTTCAGGCCGACGGCGATGCGCGACGGATCGGCGGACGAAGGCAGGGCCGTCATGGCCATCGCCTGCGTATTGATCACCAGCTGCTGCCCGTTGCCGATGTAGACGTTATAGGTGTTGTCGGAGTTGGTCGTCGTCGTCACTTTGACCAGCTTGTTCAGTTCAAGCACCAGCTGATCGCGCTGATCGAGCAGGTCGTTCGGCGGCTGGTTGTTCGACGATTGGGCGACGACGATATTCTTGTTGAGATTGGCGATCTGCTGGGCGTAGGAATTGATCGTCGCAACCGATGTGGTGATTTGCGTGTTGACGCCGTCGTACATCTGGCTGACCTGATCGTTCAAGCTTTGAAAGCGCGCCGCCAGAGCTTGCGCCGAAGAAATCATGGCCTGACGGGAGGACAGCTGGGACGGATTGGCCGACACTTGCTGGACGCCGGTGAAGAAGTCCTGCAGCGCGGGAGTCAATCCCGACGTGGTATCGGCCAGCATGTTGTCGATCTGCTGGATCTGGGTGTAGTAGGTGTCAAGCGAGCTGCTTTGTGTCTGCGCCGTATTGACCTGGCCCGACAGGAAGCTGTCGTACATGCGCACGATCGTCGACACATGCGTGCCCTGGCCGACATAGCCCGACCCGGTCAGCATCGCCACATTGCTCGACTGTATCGTGCTCTGCCGGTTAAAGCCCGCCGTATTGGCATTGGTGATGTTGTGCTCGGTCGTCTGCAGACCCAGCTGGGCGGCCTGCAGGCCGGTGATTCCGGTGTTGATGATTCCCATTCCCATGGATAACACTCCTGTTCCATGACGCTAACGGCAAATTTGCCGAAAAATTGAGGCTGGCCTGCTAGGTGGTCAATGCCTGCCGTAGCGTGTTGCCGTTAATGATCCGATTGAGCTTGTCGGCGTACAGCGGGTCGGTCGCATAGCCCGATTGTTGCAGCGAACGGGCGAACTGCGTTCCATCGCGCTGACCGAGCACGCCGGAAAAGCGGGAATTGCTGCGCAGAAGATTCGCGTAGTCGTTGAACGATTCGGAATAGGAACCGTAAACGCGAAACTTCTCGTTCGAGGTCTGCGCGACGCCGTTCACGTATTCGGTGGTCTGCGCGTCGACCGTAGGCCCTCGCCAGTTTCGCCCGGCCTTGACGCCAAAGAGGTTGTAGCTCGGCGAACCATCCGCCGCGCGCATTTCGCTCTTGCCCCAGCCGCTCTCGAGCGCCGATTGTGCGACGAGGAATTGGGCCGGCACGCCGATGGCATCGGCCGCCTTGACCGCGTGCGGCCAGACGCGATTGACAAATTCGTTGGTGCCGGCGCTCGCGGGCGATGACGCGGATTCCTTGCCGGCAGCCGAGACGCCATGGCGGACACGTTCGGCGCC
Source organism: uncultured beta proteobacterium (assembly GCA_903917505.1). The sequence goes on from CAIXAY010000036.1 coordinate 2,501, forward strand.
ACCGCTCGGCAGGGTGGCAGAATTTGCCGGCTGCCGCTGCAGCAAGCCTGACTGCAACTCGTCGAGCGAAGATGCCGGATCGACCGGCGCGCCGGCGGCCAGGTTGCGCCCCAACTGCTGCTCGATCAGCTTGGCAAAACCGATCGTGCCGCGCGCCGAAAGATTCTGGGCCAGCTGCTGATCCATGATGGACGTGAAGAAACGCGTCTGGTCGTTGTCCAGCAAGCCGTCCTGCGGCGTCGCGTCGCGCATGCTCTTGAGCATCATTTGCACGAGCATGCCCTCGAACTGCTGCGCCGCCTGTTTCAGTCCGCCCTGTGGATCCTGCTTGAGCTTGACGCGAAGATCCGCTGTCGTCCGGGGATCGAGGACGAATTGGTTGGCGTTGATGGCTTCGGCTTGCATGAGCGAAGATAGAGCAAGTTCCGCGCCTGATATGCGGCCGTCAGACGGGCCGCCCCGCGCGCGCAACCGCGACTCTTGAACGACGCGGGAATCGCTGGAATCCGGCCTAGATCACTTCCAGGTCTGCGCGCAATGCGCCGGCCGCCTTCATTGCCTGCAGTATCGACACCAGATCCTGCGGATTCGCGCCGAGCGCATTCATCGCCTTGACCACATCCGAGAGATTGACGCTGGCCTTCAATGTCTGCAGCGCGCCGCCAGCCTGCTTGATCTCGATGTCAGCCTGTGTGGTCGTGACCGTCTGGCCGGCGGCCAGCGCGTTCGGCTGGCTGACCTGCTGCTCGGTGTTGACCACGACGGACAGCGCCCCGTGTGCGACGGCGCAGGACTCGATGGTGACCGTCTGATTCATGACCACCGATCCGGTGCGCGGATTGACGATGATCTTGGCCATGGTCCGCATCGGCCGCACTTCGAGATTCTCGATACGCCCCATGAAAGCGACCCGGGCGTTCGGCTCTTCCGGCGCATTGACACGAATCAGACGCCCGTCAACCGCTTGCGCCGTGCCCGCCCCCATCTCGCGGTTGATGACTTCGACCACGCGCTGCGTCGTACCGAAATCGGTGTTGCTCATCTCATAGTGAACGAAGGCGCCCTGCCCGAGCGCCGTCGGCACCTCACGCTCGACTGTCGCCCCGCCGGAGATGCGGCCCGCGAGAAGATGGTTGATGACGACTTTGCTGCCGGCCGCCGCAGCGCCAACGCCGCCGACCATCAGATTGCCCTGCGCCTGGGCGTAAATCTGGCCGTCGGCGCCCTTCAGCGGGGTCATCACCAGGGTCCCGCCGCGCAGACTCTTGGCGTTGCCCATCGACGACACGGTCACGTCGATCTGCTGGCCGACTCTGGCAAACGGCGGCAGGTTTGCCGTAATCATCACGGCGGCGACGTTCTTCAACTGCAGCGACTGCGTCGTCGGCAGGGTGGTGCCCAATTGCGCTAGCATGTTGATGATGCTTTGCGTCGTAAACGGCGTCTGCGTGGTCTGGTCGCCCGAACCGTCGAGACCGACGACCAGCCCGTATCCGACGAGCTGGTTGTTGCGCACCCCTTGCACCGAGGCCAGATCCTTGATCCGGTCGGCGTGCGCTGCGGTGGTGAAGAGCGGCAAGGCGCAACAGGCAATTATTGCCACCAGGCGTTGCAGTTTGCCGGTTTGTATGATGATCACGTCAAGCTCCTCAGAACGGCAGCACGGACAGGAAGAATCGCGCCAGCCAACCCATGATCTGCGCTTCGCTGATCACGCCGCTTTCCTTGTATTCAATACGCGCATCGGCGACGTCCGCAGAACTGATCGTGTTCGCCGCATTGATGAAATACGGGTTGACGATGCCCGAGAGCCGGATGTATTCGGTGCCCGCGCCGATGGAGACCTGCTTCTCGCCCGAGACCAGCAGGTTGCCGTTGGTCAATACTTCGATCACCGTGACGGTGATGTTGCCGGTAAATACATTGTTGGCGGCGGCGTTGCCCTTGCCGTCAAGCGAGGTCGAGCTCTGCCCGGCGAGTTGCATTCCCTGGAATGACTTGCCCGGCAGGAGGCTGATCGGGCCCGCCGAAGCGCTGATGCTGGTGTCGCGGCTGGCCTTGGTATTCGACGAGGTCGACGCCGACGTGGTTTCGGTGATGGCGATCGTGATCGTGTCGCCGACGTAGCGGGCGCGCCGGTCTTCGAACAGCGTTCGCGAAACGCCGGCCTGATAGATGCTGCCGGTGGCGGCCAGATTCTCCTTGGGCGGCGCCGGGCGTGCGGTCATCGGCTGATGGACATTGGTCGGCGGTACCGTCGTACAGGCACCGATCGTCAATCCGGCAAGCATTAACAACAGCCAGTTTTTCATCATCGCCTCACTACAGTTGCGTCAGGCGCGCCAGCATCTGGTCGGAGACCGACACCACCTTGGAATTCATCTCATAGGCGCGCTGGGTTTGGATCATGTTCACCAGTTCCTCGGCGACATTGACGTTCGATGTTTCGACGTAGCGCTGGTTGAGCACGCCGGCGCCGTTGGTTCCGGGCGTGCCCGCCGTCGGCGTGCCGCTCGAGGCGGTTTCCAGATAGAGGTTCTCGCCAACGCTTTCAAGACCGCCGACGTTGATGAAGGTCGCCACCTGTATGGTGCCGATCTGGGTCGTCGCCGCCGTCCCCGGCTGCGTAACTGTAACGACGCCGTCATTGGAAATGGTGAGCGTCAAGGCGTTGGCCGGAATCGTGATGCTCGGCTGCAAAGGGTAACCGCTCGAAGTCACGACCTGGCCCTGATTGTCCTTCTGCAGCGATCCGTCGCGCGTATATGCGGTCGTTCCGTCAGGCAACAGAATCTGCAAGAAGCCGGCGCCGTTGATGGCGACATCGAGGTCGTTGCCGGTTTGCTGCAGCGAACCCTGGGTGTGAATGCGCGCGGTGGATATGGGCCGTACGCCGGTGCCCAGCTGCAAGCCGGAGGGGATCTGCGTGGTCTGCGAAGACTGCGCTCCGGGCTGGCGCAGGGTCTGATAGAGCAGGTCCTCGAACACCGGGCGGGCGCGCTTGAAACCGTTGGTGCTGACGTTGGCCAGATTGTTGGCGATCACGTCCAGGCTGGTTTGCTGGGCATCCAGGCCGGTACGGGCAATCCAGAGGGAACGGATCATGTGTTTTGTCCTGTCAGGCGTTCATCGAAAGAATCTGGCTGGCCTTGCCGTAGTTCGCTTCGGCGGTCTGCAACAGCTGCATTTGCGTCTCGAACTGCCGGGCGACGCTGATCATGTTGACCATGGCATCCACCGGATTGACGTTGCTTCCCTCCAGGGTTTGGGAAGCCAGCTTGACGTTTTCGTCGACATCGGCGGCGGTGCCGCTCTTGGTGCGAAAGAGCCCGTCGTCGCCGCGCACCAGCTGATTTTCCGGCGGATTGACGAGCTTCAGGCGTCCAATGATGTTGACATTATTCGGAGTCCCGAACAGCGGCACTGCGGAGACCGTCCCGTCGGCTGAAATGGTGATGCTGTTGTCGGGCGGAATGGCGATCGGACCGCCACTGCCAAGTACATTCAAACCGCTCGGGGTCTGCAATTGGCCGTTGGCGTTAACCTGCAGATTGCCGGCCCGCGTATAGGCTTCATTTCCGTCCGGAGTCTCCACCGTAATCCAGCCGGCACCGAGAACGGCCACGTCGAAGGGACGCCCGGTCGCCGTCATCGGGCCTTGATCGAAGACATTGCCTACCGACGCGTCGACAACGAGAGCGCGGGTCGGCGCACCTTCGCCCTGGACCGGCACCGCGCGGAATCTGTTTTCCGTGGCCCGGTAGCCGATCGTCGATGCATTGGCGAGATTTTGCGCGATACCCGCCTGCCGCAAGAAAGCGTGTTTGGCGCCACTCATGGCCGTGTAGATCAGTCGATCCATAATGTCATTCCAGCCGGATCAGTCTGAATTCACGCCTATTGCAAACTGACCAGGGTCTGCATGATCTGATCCTGCGTTTTTATGGTTTGCGCATTGGCCTGGTAATTGCGCTGCTGCGTAATCAAATCGACCAGTTGCGCCGTCAAATCGACATTGGATTCCTCGATCGACGAGGACTGCAGGACACCGCGACTTCCGGTCCCTGGCGCGCTGACCAATTCCGGCCCGGAGACCGAACTGAGCGCCCACTGATTGTTCCCCAGAGACTGCAAGCCGTTGGGGTTCGTGAAGGAGGCCAGCACGATTTGTCCGAGAGCCCGTGACTGGCCATTGCTGTAGTTCCCCTCGACCACGCCGTCGGAGCCGACGTTCACCCCTGTCAGGCTGCCGGTGGTGTATCCGCCCTGGGTCAATTGATTGACGCTCGAGGCGCTGCCATATTGCGTGCTGCCGGTGAAATCGATCTTCCCCGGCGACCACGGACTGGCGGCGCCCGTCGTCAGCGCCCACGAGGGCAGCACAACCGGCATCGCCGTGGTCAACACGCCTGACGTGTTGTAGGTCAGATTACCGAGGCTTTGCGGCGTTGCGCCGTCCATGGTCGCCTGGACATTCCACGGGCCGCCTGCGGCCGTTCTGACAAAATACATTGTCATGGTGTGCGAAACGCCGAGCGTGTCATACACCGACAGGGCCGTCGAATAATTGTAGGTATTGGGGTTGGCGAAATTGAAAGGCGTTGTCGTCGGAACGCCCTGCGTCGAATCGAGATTCACCAGGGCCGAAATATTTCCCGACAGGGGGTCGCTGGTCGCGCGCGGCTGTATCTGGCTTGACGACAGTTGCAGATCGACCGGGTTGGATACCGAAATCGTCCCGGTGGCATCGGCCGGATAACCCGTCACCCGCATGCCGGTGTCGTTGATGATGTAGCCGGCGTTATCGAGATGGAATTGGCCGTTTCTGGCATAGCTGATCGTCCCGTTCAGATCCATGCGGAAAAAACCGCCGCCATTGATCGAAATATCGAGCGGGTTGTTGGTCGCCGTGATGTTGCCCTGGCTGAAGTTTTGCTGCACGGCCGAAACCGTGCTGCCGATACCCACCTGAGACGCACCGGCGCCGGAAAGTGAATTGGCGAAGACATCGGCAAAATGCACGTCCGCCGATTTGAAGCCGACGGTGTTGGCATTGGCAATGTTGTTGCCGACCACATCGAGTGCCTGTGAAGCGGAGTTCAGTCCGCTCAAACCCTGTTGGAATGACATGTTTTTCTCCTGCCTTTACAGAATCTGTTGTACGTCGGTGAAATTGAAAGTCCCAAGTGCGCCGAGATCGAGCAGGAATCCGCTCCCCGACCGGACAAGAGCAGAAACTGTGCCAACCTGCAACGGGCTGACCGTGACGCTGTTGCTGCCTTGCGTGGCGCTGACCGAGAATTTGTAGGTGCCGTCGGCCATGGTTGCGCCCGCGCTGTTCGTCCCGTCCCAGGCGATGTCGAGAACGCCGGCTTTTTGCGCCCCCAGCGATTCGGTCTGCACGACATTGCCGCTGGCATCGCTGATCGTCAGCGTGACCTGATCGGCCGCCCCGGAAAGGTTGACGCCGGCATACGCCGCGCCGCTGCTCAAGGCCAGCTGCGAACCCGGAACCAGCACGTTCTTGCCGATCATCGCGGCCGCCTGCAGGGATTGACTGGTGCCGGCGCTATCGACCAGCGAACTCAAAGTTGTATTGAGCTTGTCGATGCCCGAGACCGTGCTCATCTGAGCCAGTTGGCTGGTCATCTGCGCGTTGTCCATCGGATTGAGCGGATCCTGATTCTTCAGCTGCGTGACCAGCAATTTGAGAAAGGTATCCTGCGCCTCCTGTGTGCTCGAAGTCGTCGTCGTGCTGCTCGCCGTATTCGTCGCGTTGATCGAAGAAAAAACGTTGCCGGAGGTGGTTGTTGCCGCTACGCTTGACATGTGTGTCTCCTGGGAATCCGAAAATTACTGGCCAAGCGTCAATGTCTTGAGCAGCAGCTGCTTGGCGGTATTCATGACGTCGGCATTGGTCTGATAAGAACGCGAGGCCGAAATCATGTTGACCATTTCGTCGACCGCGTTGACGTTCGGCATCATCACGTAGCCCTTGTCGTCGGCCGCCGGATTGCGCGGGTCATAGATCATGCGCCCGGGGCTCGGGTCCTCGATCACCTGCCTGACGCGCACGCCCTGCCCCCCCTGACCGTTGGCCGGCATCGCTTCGAAAATGACCTGCTTGGCGCGGTAGGGCTGGCCATCCGGCCCGGCGATGCTGTCGGCATTGGCAAGATTGCTGGCCACCGCGTTCAGGCGCATCGACTGTGCGGTCAGGGCGCTGCCGGCGATATTGAAGACATTGAACAGGCTCATGACGATTATCCTTGCGTCGCTGCCGTCAGCATCTTGAGCTGGTTGGTGATGAAGGTCAGACCGGCTTCATACTGAACAGCGTTGTCGGAAAATTGCGCCCGCTCGACATCCATCTCGACGGTATTGCCGTCAAGGCTGGTTTGGGTCGGCGTTCGATACAGCAGGCGCGCCGGACCGCTCGCGATCCCGCCCGACAGGTGCCCGGGCGAAGTGGTGGCCAGCGCGAGGCTGCCGCTGCTGCGGCCATTGGCGGCTTCCTTCAGCGCCGTGGCGAAGTCGAAGTCGCGCGCCTTGTAGTTGGGCGTGTCGGCATTGGCAATGTTGTTCGCCAGGACCTGCTGGCGATAGGCGCGCAAGCCCAGCGCCTGCTGCTGAAACGAAAGTGCATTATCGAGTTTGCTGATCACGGTGACTCCGCTTTGACTTTACGCAAGGTGCTCTACGCAATTGTCGTGCCATGCGCCAAACAGCCCGTGCGCGCGCCCGGGCCGGCTGAAATCGCCCCGGCCAGCGGCAAGAACGGCAAAATTTGCCGGGCAGTCGGGGCGGGACGACGGGCTTGTGCTTCGCTATCGCGCGCTGATCAGGCAAAATAGCGCCATGAGATTCCCCCATCCGATTGCTTGCTCCGGCAAGTCCCGCGCAGGCTTCTTGCTGTGGCTCCTGCTTCCACTGCTGGCGCAGGCGCAGAACACCCTGTACAGCACGCTCGATGACTACCTGCGCACGCAAACGCAGGGCTTGCCTGGCAAAGTCACGTACAGCATCAGCCAGCTCGACTCGCGCACGCAACTCTCGCCATGCAGCGCGTTCGAGCCTTTTCTGCCGGTCGGCAGCAGGCTTTGGGGCAAGGCAACGGTCGGCGTTCGCTGTCTTGGTCCGGCGACGTGGACGGTCTACGTTCCGGTGCAGGTGAACGTCGCCGGCGACTATTTCATTTCGGCGCGCACGATGCCCGCGGGTTACGTCATCGGCGCGGCGGATATCGTCGTTCGCAGCGGCGACCTGTCGACGCTGCCGGCGACCGTCATCACCGATCAGAATCAGGCCATCGGCAAAACCGTGAAGAACGGATTTTCTGCCGGTCAGCCGCTGCGCAGCGACCAGCTGATCGCCGCGTGGGCGGTGCAGCAGGGTCAGAGCGTCAAGATGCTGTCGAGCGGTCCGGGATTCAGTGTCAGCAGCGAGGGCAAGGCGCTGAACAACGCGGTCGCCGGCCAGCTTGTGCAGGTTCGCACAAACACCGGGCAGACGCTCAGCGGCATTGCCCGGCCGGGCGGGATCGTCGAAATCTCGCAGTGAGCCGCCCGGCCCGGGCTGCGCAAATTAGTGCTAAAGTTCTTGCGTTCCAGGCCGATAGCAGGTGTGAGCAGAAAATTTTTTGGGGCATTGCCATGAAGATCGAAGGTTCAACCAAGCCCGCCGGAGCACCCCTGATCAAGGAGACGCGGGCGAATTCGGCCGGCAAGTCGGCATCGGCGAGCAACGACGATGTGCAGTTGAGCGCCGTTTCCGCGCAATTGATTGCCTCGGATGACGGGCAAGCGTTCGACGCGGCCCGGGTATCGGAGATCAAGCGGGCAATAGCCGACGGCCAATTCACGATCAATGCCGGCGCGATCGCCGACCGCTTGATCGCCTCTGCCAAGGAACTCGTTGATTCGCAGCGGCAGGCCTGATTTGGCCCCTGTGCAGACGTCCGGAACAGCCGCCTTTCTGAAAGCGCTAGGCGCCGAGCTTGAGGCTGTGCAGCAATTTGTCGATCTGCTCAAACTTGAACAGACGGAACTGAGTACGGGAAGCACCAACGCGCTGCCCGAACTGTCCGAGCGAAAGAGCACACTCGCCATCCATCTGAGCGAGCTCGCGGCGCAGCGCAACACAGCCCTCGCTGCGCAAGGCCTGGGCGCCGACCGTGCCGGTCTCGACGCCTGGTGTGCAAAGCATCCGAGCGACAAAAAAGCCGCCAAGGCTTGGGCCGCGATCCTTGCCCTGGCCGGCGAGGCGCGCGAACTGATCCGCCTCAACGGGGCGCTGATCAACATCCGCATGCAATACAACGCTCGCGCACTCGAAGCCTTGCGCGCCGGAAGCGCGACCCTCGACCTGTACGGGCCCGACGGGCAGTCTACCACACCGGGCAGCCGGCGCATCAACGACGCCGTTTAGGTTTCAGTCTTACTCGGTCTTGGGCTCGCTGCCCGCCTGCAGATCGACCTCTTTCCCCTTTTCCGGTATGGCCGAGTCGATCAATATCGTCACGCGGCGGTTGCGCGCGCGCCCGTCGGCCAGCAGGTTGGGTTCGACCGGGCGCGTATCGGCGTAACCGATCGCGGTCAGGCGTTCCGGCGCCACGTTGGCATCGGCGAACAGGCGCAAGACCGTCGTCGCGCGCACCGCCGATAGCTCCCAGTTGGACGGAAACTGCGGCGTGTTGATCGGCACGTTGTCGGTGTGGCCCTCGATGGTGATCGGGAAATCGGTCGGCGCCAGCACCTCGGCGATCGCTCGTATGGCCTTGCTCAGGACCGGCTGCACCTGCGCCTGGCCGGGCGAGAAAAGCACGCTGTCGTTGATTTCTATGGTCACCCCGCGGCTCGTCTCGAGCACCCGCACCTTGCCTTCGGCAATCAGCGGCGCCATGACCTGCAGGATGTCCTTGGCGACATTGCGCATCTTGTCGCGCTGCCTGACCTTGGCGACCTCCTGCGCCTTCGGCGTCGCGCTCGGCTTCTGAAGGACCGGCACCGGCGTGATCGGCGTGATCACCGCGGGCGACGAGGTATTTGTCTCGACGTTGCGGAAGGCGCTCGACACCGACTCGCTCAGGATGCGGTACTTTCCCTCGTTGACCGTCGACAGCGCATACATGACGACGAAGAAGGCGAACAGCAGCGTTATGAAATCGGCATAAGAGACGAGCCAGCGGTCGTGGTTCTCGTGATCCTGCAGGCGCTTGCGGTGAGCCATGATCAGAAAATATAGCCGCGCAGCCGGCTTTCGATGATGCGCGGATTGTCGCCGTTGGCGATGCCGACCAGCCCATCGACTATCATCTCGCGCTGCACGATCAGGCGGCCGATGTGCGCCTTGAGCTTGTTGGAGATCGGCAGGAAAACCAGATTGGCCAGGCCGACCCCGTAGATCGTCGCGACGAAGGCCACGGCGATGCCGGCGCCGAGTTTCGACGGATCGGAGAGATTCTCCATGACGTGGATCAGCCCCATCACCGCGCCGAGGATGCCGATGGTCGGCGAATAGCCACCCGCGGCTTCCCAGATCCTGGCCGACAGCCTGAGCTCTTCTTCGTAGGTGCTGATCTCGACTTCGAGCACGTCGCGCAGCCGTTCCGGCTCGGCGCCATCGACCAGCAGCTGCAATCCCTTGCGGGCGAAATCATCCTTCAGCTGATTGATCACATTTTCCAGCGCCAGCAGGCCTTCGCGCCGCGAAACCTGGCTCCAGGTCGACACCTGCCTGATCAGCAGCAGATAATCTGAGGTCGGCGGGTACCATACCCAGCGCACCATGCGCAGGCCGCGCATGAAGGTGGCATAGGGGCTTTGCAGCATGACCGCGCCCAGGGTTCCGCCGACGACGATCAGCAAGGCCGTCGGCTGCGCCAGCGACGCGACATGGCCGCCCTCCATGACCTGGCCCCCGACGATCGCCACGACGCCCATGAGCAAACCGAGGATGCTGATCTTATCCATTCTGCTTGGCTTTCTTCTTCTTGATGCCGGCACTGCCGAAGATGCGCGCGCGCAAGCGGGCTACCGCCTGGCTGTGCAACTGGCAAACCCGTGACTCGGTGACTCCCATGACTTCTCCGATCTCGCGCAGGTTGAGATCCTGCTCGTAATAGAGCGCCATCATCATTTTTTCGCGTTCCGGCAGCAATTCGATGCCTTGCACCAGCAAGCGGCGCAGGCTTTCGTCCTCGAGAATCTTCGACGGCTCGCTGGCGTCGTCCGTCAGGTGCCGCTCGAGAAATTCCTCGTCGCCGTCCGCGACCAGATCCTCGAAGGAAATGAGCTGATGCCCACGCGTATCCTGTAGCATCTTCTGGTAATCGGCAAGGGGCATGCCAAGCGCATTGGCCAGCTCGTTTTCGCTGGGCGCCCGGCCGAAGTCCTGCTCGAGCTGCGAAATCGCCACTTCGATGCGCCGATAATCGCGGCGCAGGCTGCGCGGCAGCCAGTCG
>CAIXAY010000037.1 GCA_903917505.1 uncultured beta proteobacterium
AGCCAACCCGCGCACGCCGCCATGGACAACAAACGACTCGTCAGAATCGCGCTGATATCGCTGCTCGCGCTCGGTTGCGTGCTCATCCTGCAACCGTTCGTGGCCGCGATATTGTTCGCCGCCGTGGTATGCACATCCACCTGGCCGATCTACGCCTGGATCATGGCACGGCTGGGCGGACGAGCGGCACTGGCGTCGACCTTGATGACTTTGCTCTTGATGCTCGTCGTACTCTTGCCGATGGCGTTCCTGACGGCAAGCTTGAGCGATATCGTGCCGCAGCTCCTGGAGAAGCTAGGCCGGCTGGTCGAGCAGGCACAGGCGGCGCCGCCCGAATGGCTGCGCGGCATTCCCGTGATCGGACCACCGCTCGATTCATACTGGCATCTTCTGGGCGGTAGCCGCGAGGAACTGAACCGGCTGGTGCGCCAGCTCTACGATCCGGCGCGAACGATGCTGTTATACGCCGGCGCGCTCGCCGGCGAAGGCATGCTGCAACTGGTATTGACCTTGTTTATCGCCTTCTTCTTCTATCGCGACGGACCGGCCCTGATAGCCCGCTTGCGCCTGGCCAGCCGGCAGCTTGGCGGCGAACTGGGCGATCAGATGCTCACACTCACGCACAACACCGTCATGGGCGTCATGATCGGCATCATCGGCACTGCCGCTGGCCAGTCGTTGGTGGCCCTGATCGGTTTCCTGATCGCCGGCGTGCCGGGCGCCATGCTACTTGCGACGGCAACCTTCTTTCTCTCGATGGTCCCGATCGGACCGCCGCTGATCTGGGGCGGTGCCGCTTTCTGGCTTTACGACAAGGGCGCGACTGGCTGGGCGATATTCATGGTCGTCTGGGGCCTACTCGCCATCAGCAGCGTCGATAACTTCTTGAAGCCCATGTTGATCAGCCGCAGCTCCAGCCTGCCGATCTTGCTGATCGCGCTCGGCGTGTTCGGCGGCATCTTCGCCTTCGGCTTCGTCGGCATTTTTCTCGGTCCGACCCTGCTCGCCCTGGGTCTCGTGCTCAGCGACAAATGGACGTCAGGCGAGATCGCCCCGATCACGCCGCCGCAAGCTTGAGCGACGGCGCGCACGACCTCATACCGCGTCCTGAATAGACCGCAAAGCGTCTGCGCAAAATAAGGCGGCCGCTCGCGATACGGCTGCGGGCGGCCTTGATGTCCTGCTGAACAACCATGCCGGCCGGTGGCCGGCGACGGTCACATCGCTTTTCTGGACTTGTGAAATCCGACCATGCCGCCCCAGATGCTCTTCTTGCAAGTCACCTCGGCGAATCCGACCAGGCGGAAAACATTCGACAGTTCTTCGGGCGTGTAGAAATGCGCGATGGCATCCTTGAAGTACTTGTTGCACTGACGCGACGCCTCGGTGGAAACGAAAATCAGTGCCGTCCAGCCGACGGACAGGCGCAGAAAGTTGAGATAAAACCATTCAACCACCGCAGTGCTCGGCTTCAACATGTCGCAATGATAGAAGTGGCCGCCGGGCTTTAGAACCCGCAAAATCTCGGGCAAAACCTTGTCCAGTTGCAAATGGCGCGACGCCGCCTGCAGCGTGACCACATCGAAGCTCGCATCGGGGAAGGGAAGCGTGTGGACGTCCTGAATAATGCTCTTGATCTGCACGCCGTACTTCCTGGCGCGATTCTGCCCCTCTTCCTGCATCTCCTTGCTGCGATCGATCGCCGTGACGTCGATGCCCGGTTCCTTCTGCAACAGCCTCACGCCAATGTCGTTGGTGCCGGCCGCGACATCGAGCGCCTTGTAACCCGGCCGCAGGTCTATGGTGCGAATGAACTGCCACACCCAAAGCTCCCACAAACCCAGGCTCGCGACGATGTTGCCCGGGCGATAGTATTTCGGAACATCCTCAAAAACCTTGGGGATCAGTTCATTCCAAATATGGCCAAAAAGCGAGCGCCGTTCCTGCTCGCGCTGCTCAAAAATTCCCCACGTAATCGACGCGCTGCGCCCCATACTGATCTCCAAGACCTCGAATTTAACCGAAAAAGTGTACCGTAGCTGCTGGCCTGAGGCAAGTTCGCGC
>CAIXAY010000038.1 GCA_903917505.1 uncultured beta proteobacterium
CGACCCGCATGCTCACCGAGGCCGGCGACATATTCAATTCCTGGGCAGCCGCGACAAAACTGGCGTGTCGGGCGACGCAGCAGAAGACTTTAAGGCTCAGGAAATCAATTTTATTGTTCAATTTCTTTAACTACTGAATTCGCAATTCCGCCAATGATCAATCCGCCGGAACCGAGTATCGTTCGCTCGAAACTTGGCGGTTCCCTCGTCTACGAGGGCATTATGCACCCGAGTCTGTTCCATTTGGCAAGACCAAGTTAGGGACTCATCGCTCAAGACAAGGGCTTACGTTCTCACATAAATACGAATGTGATGTCGGTGGCCAGCGAGCTTTTGTATTCGGTGAACAATGATCAATGGAGGGTTGAAGAATGTCTGAAAATGGCCAGTTCAAATTGGCAGGTGTCTTGGGAATGCCTGTCTTTCAATCGCGCTCTCCGATCATCCACAACTACTGGATAAAGAAATACGGCCTCAGGGGAGCCTATGGCCACTTCCCGGTTCAGATCGAAAACGTCGAAGCCGCGCTGCGGGGATTGTCGGCACTGGGCCTGGCGGGCTGCAATATCACGCAACCGCACAAGCTGGCCGCGATGCGACTGATGGACAAACTGGATCCGGTCGCCAAGCGGATCGGGGCAATCAACTGCATCGTGGTTCAAGCCGACGGGAGTCTGCATGGATTCAACAACGACGGGATCGGCTACCTGCAAAGCCTGAGAGACGCCAACCCCGGCTGGCGGGCGGACGCCGGTCCGATTACGGTACTCGGTTCAGGGGGCGGTGCGCGGGCTGTCGTCATCAGTCTGGTCGATGAAGGGGCCAAGGAAATCAGGCTCATCAACCGCACCCGGGCAAGAGCGGAAGAACTCGCCTCGGGAATGGAAACCGTGGTCAAGGTGGTTGACTGGGATGAGCGTCATGACGCGCTCGATGGCGTCGCGCTGCTGGCGAATACGACCAACCAGGGCATGTACGGACAAGCACCGCTGGAAATCAGGCTCGATCGGCTGCCCGGGTCGGCGATGGTTTCCGATCTGATCTACAACCCGCTCGAAACCCCCTTGCTGGCCGCTGCGCGAAATCGCGGCAACCTCACGGTCAATGGACTGGGGATGCTTCTCAATCAGGCGATTCCGGCATTCAACGCCTGGTTCGGCGTAAAGCCCGAAATTACGGACGAGTTGCGTCAGGCAATTCTTGCGACCTTCTAAGCCATGACTATCCTTAGCGAAGAAAAGATCGATTCGCATTGCCACATTCTTGATCCGGCCGGGTTCCCGTACGCCGAGAACGTCCGATACCGGCCTGATCGTCAGGAAATGGGCAACGCAAAATATTTCAAGGAGGTCATGAAGTGTTATGAAGTCAAGCGCGCCTTGCTGGTCGGTCCCAACTCCGGATACGGGACGGACAACCGCTGCATGCTCGACGCGATCAAGAATGGTGACGGCTTGTTCAAGGGCATCGCCGTAGTCGCCAATGATTGCAGCAGCGCGGAATTGGAGAAGCTCAAGGCGCAGGGCGTCATCGGCATCGCGTTCAACCCGTCGTATCTCGGCTTTGATTTCTATTCGCACCTCGAGCCTTTATTGACTCGCTTGAAGCAGCTCGACATGTGGGCGCAGTTTCAGGTCGCCAACGACCTGCTCTTGAATTTCCTGCCGATGCTCTCCCGCGTCGACGGCAAAATCCTGATCGATCACTGCGGGCGTCCGGACCTGGCGGCCGGGACGAATCAGCCCGCGTTTCAGGCCCTGCTCGCCCTAGGGCGGGCCGGCAAGACCGTGGTCAAGATTTCCGGTTACGCGAAATTTTCCAAGGACGGCTTTCCATTTGCCGATACCCGGCCTTATACCGAGTTGCTGGTGAAGAATTTCGGCTTGCAGAACTGCGTCTGGGCTTCCGACTGGCCCTACCTGCTCGCGCCCTATCGCCTGGACTATGGCCCGATGCTCAAAATGTTCGCCGCCGATTTCAGTGAATCGGAGCGACGGACAATGATGTGGGATGCACCCAAAAGGCATTTTGAATTCTGATGGAAATCCGCGTCGCGAACGACCGATTCACACAGCGCAGGCGTTGACACCGATGGGCGGGAAGAACATGACGCGACAATATTCTCTGGCGCACTCGACCGTACTCGGTTGCGCGCCGCCCGAAATGATCTATATCGCCGCGCGCGCCGGCTACGATTTCGTCAGCATCCGCTCGATTGGCATCGGCCTGCCCGGCGAACCCGATTACACGCTCGCCGAGAATCCGGAGATGCTCAGGCAAACCAAGCGGGCGCTGGCCTCGACCGGCATCAGGGTGCACGACATCGAACTCGCGCGCATCCACGACGACATGCATCCCACGCGCTATTTGCCGGCCATGGAAGTCGCCGCCGAACTCGGCGCGCGCGCCGTGCTGTCGACCATCGCGACGGACCGGCGCGACTACGCGATCGAGAAGTTCGGCGAGGTCTGCGACCTGGCCAAGCGGTTCGGCCTGACCGTCGATCTCGAATTTGTTCCGATCGCTGAGGTCACGGACCTGGCCGGCGCCGTCGACGTGCTGCGCAAGGTCAAGCGCGACAACGCCGGCCTGGTGATCGATGTACACCACTTCCAGCGCGCCCGCGACCGGGTCGAGGATCTCGATGCCTTGCCGCGCGAGTGGTTCCACTTCGGGCAATTGTGCGATGTCGGCGCCGACATCCCGGCCGACCGTGAGAAGCTGATCCATATCATGCGCGCCGAGCGCCTCTACGTCGGCGAAGGCGACGGCAACGCCGCGGCCATCTTCAACCGCCTGCCGGAAATGGTCTTCGCGATCGAAATTCCGCACCTCGCCCGCGCCAAGGAATTCGGCTACGCCGAACACGCCTTCCGCTGCCTCGAAACGGCAAAACGCTATTTCGCTGCGGAACCACAGCGGTGATCCACGCTGGGAAAATGAACACATCGGTCGAATGAAATCGAAAGGATACGAATATGGATAGGAAGGCGGTCGCCGCGAAGAACATCAGCTTCATTGCCCACTCGGATCTCGGCGGCAAGTCGGACGGTGTCCAGGTGATGGTGCAGCGGGGTCATGCCTACATCGGCCACGGCGTCACCAACAGAATCAGCACGCTTGACATTCGCGATCCGAAGAACCCGACCGTCGTCGACGTCATCGAATGTCCGCCGGGCACGCGCGCCTTTCATCTGCAGGCGCACGGCGATTTGCTGCTGACCGTGAATGCGCCGAGCGTCTGGAACATGCTGGAATTTGCCGACGGGACCGGCTATTTCAACATGTCGCCGGCCGACAAGCTCAAGGGACAAATGAGCCGCTTCACGCCCGGCTTGCGTGTCTACGATATTTCCAATCCGGCCAAACCCGTCGAAATCGGATTCATGCCGGTGGACGGTTTGGGACCGCAACGGATCTGGTACACCGGTGGCCGCTACGCGTATGTGTCGATCCATCTGGCAGGATTCAGCGACCACATCTTCACCGTCGTCGATTTGAACGACCCGCGCCGGCCCGAGATTGTCGGCAAGTGTTGGATTCCCGGGATGTGGACCGCTGGCGGTGAAACGCCGACCTGGAAAAAGGGGATCCGCTATGCGATGCACCACTGCGTGGTGGCCGGCACGCACGCCTACGCGTCGTGGCGCGATGGCGGCATGACGGTGGTCGACATCTCCGAGCCGACCAATCCCAGGATACTGGTCCATTGCCACACCGAGCCGCCTTACGGCCCGGGCACCCATTCACCGCTGCCCATTCCAAGCCGCAAGCTCCTGGTGCTCGGTGATGAGCCCACCTACGATAACTGCAAGGAAGGCCATCGCCATATCTGGCTCTACGACGTGCGCGAACCGGCAAAACCGGTGGTCATCGCGAAATTCCCGGAACCGACCGAGGCCGACTACTGCGCCAAGGGCGGCGCCTTCGGACCGCACAATTTTCACGAGATGCGTCCTGGTTCTTTGCAAAGCTCGCGCCTCATTTTCGCGACTTACTACAACGCCGGCGTTCGCGTGTACGACATCGAGGATCAGCACCATCCGAAGGAAGTCGGCTATTGGGTGCCACCCAACCCGGCGCGCATGATCGACCCGCGTCCGAACAAGGCGCAGGTCCCGACGACCATGGATTGCTACGTCGATCCAACCGGGCTTATGTACCTGACCGATCAGAATGACGGCCTTTACATTCTGCAATACGAGGGTCCGCTTTGACTTGCGCAGCAATCCCCCGACGAGGTCTTCCGTTTCCAACACCCTTTGCAAAGGACGGTTCATAAAATGTCGAAAACATATTCAGGAAAAGTGGTGGTCGTTGCGGGCGCCAGCCGCGGCATCGGCCGGGCCATCGCTGCGGCGTTCGCCGCCGAGGGTGCGCAAACGGTTCTCGCCGCTTCCTCGCAAGCCAATCTTGAAGCCGCAGCCGGTGCGATTGCACAGGGCGGCGCTATCCGTCCGGACATCTGCGCCGCCGACCTGCGCAGCGAGGGCGGTTGCCGAACCGTATTTGATTTTGTGTCGGCGCGCCACGCGCGCTGCGATATTCTGGTCTATTCGGCGGGCGCGACGCGTGCCGGCGCCTTTCTCGACCAGTCGGCGGAAATCTGGCAAGACGGATTCGCGCTCAAGTTCTTCGGTTGCGTGAACCTTTGCCGCTTGTTCTGGCCACTGCTGAAAACACGGCACGGACATGTCGTCAATATCATTGGCGGAGCCGCCCGGACGCCTGATCAGGGATTTCTGATCGGCGGCGCCGTCAACGCGGCGATGCACAACTTCACGAAAGGCCTCGCGGGGCTGGGCAAACTCGATGGCGTCAATGTCAACGCGATTCTGCCTGGCCTGACGGAAACCGAGCGTGTCGGACAACTGTTCAGCCAGCGCGCCGCAGCAAGCGGTTTATCGGCTGCCGAGGAACGGGCAAAGCAGGTCGCCAAGGAGGGTATCGCCCGCCTCGGCCAGCCTGAAGATATCGCCGCGCTGGCCCTGTTCCTCTGCTCGGAACAAGCCCGGCACATTCAGGGGACTGCAATTGCGGTCGATGGCGGCGCCACGCCGGGCGTCTACTGATCGGTTTTGACGTGATGCGATTGTTCGACGTTTCGAAAGAGTGAATTCGGATATCGCCCAATTATCAATCGGCCAAAACCATGTATCGTTCGCTCGCAATTTAGCTTTTCCAAAATAACCA
>CAIXAY010000039.1 GCA_903917505.1 uncultured beta proteobacterium
GATTTTTGCGGCGAGCAATTTGCGGATGCAAGTCAATCCGGCAGCGTTCGTCATCATCTTTTTGGCGGCAATCATCTTCGATTTTGCGGCGCTGTTTTTCGTCGTTAGAATTAACGCTGGTGTTATCTTCCCGCCCGCGACGCGATAGCCTCGATCACGACCGCCTGCATCGCCACGACGGACCCCCGCGCCGCATAGAGCCGTTCACAGACCAACAGCGGATCGAGGCCGAGCAGATGCCAGAATAGATTTTCTCCGATTTGATGCAAGGCGTCGTTATCGAGGCGGTGACAGCCGCCGCATAACGGCACCGCCCAACGATCCGCCGGCTTCTTGCCGATACCGCCGCGCTTGCCGTGGGCGGCCGATTGCAAGCGGACGTGAGCGGCTTCGCCGGCCGGCGCCAGCCCGCACTTGAGACAGGCACATTGGCGGACTAGCGAGAGAAAAACCGGATTCCGCTCGCCCGCTGTTTTGAGCTTGATACGGGTAAACCCGGCGCGTTTGAATAGCGCGCCGGGGCCGGCAGGTGGGGAGAGGCGCTGCGGACGGTCGCGCATGTTATTCCGCGACCAGCATCCGATCGACGTGCCGTTCGATCTTCTGCCGCGCGATATCCGACAACGGCGGCATCCGCGAGGGCGTATCATTGAGCGGCAGTTCGCCGTCGGCTTTCGGCTGCATGTCGATATGTGTGAAAGTGCCGCGGATGATTGGCGGTGCCGAATGGTCCGGCAGGCTGTCATTCATGGCCAAGTTTGGCGGCACCAACATGGCGGCGTAGCGCGATGGCGTGCCTTCGAGCTCGCGGTGCAACGAGTCATAGCCGGCGCGAAGGTCAATGAGGCTCGTGGCTTCCTCGATGGCGGTTTTCGATACGGTGCCAAAATGCTGTTGCATGAGATCGGAACGTTTCTTCTGCGCATCCTTGCCGGTGCCAGCCGCGTCGTGGCGTAGCAACAGATCATTGATCTCGTCGATGACAATTGCCTTCTGGATCGAGGTCTTGTCCCGCGGCGCGTCAGGCGGAATAGCCGATGCCGACGTGCGTGTGGTGTCGATGCTGATTTCCGCGCGGCCGGCGCTTAGATGCAGGCATTTGATATGAGGCAGGAAGCTTTGGAAGGTAGGATCGACAAATTCCTTGCCATCGAGCAGCGTGGAGCGATCCTTGACGACATGAGCGATATGCTCGTCCGCCTTGGTTGCCATGTTCATGCGGCGCTCCATGAGGACCAGGAGATCGGGTTCGTAGCCCATTTCGCCTTCGGCCTTGAACTTGATGCCGGTCTTTTCGAGTTGCTTCTTCTTGGTATCCTCGTCCTCGGTCATATCGTACTCGTAACCGGCGCGGCCGGCGACGATGATGTGCAGGTTGGAGTTGACGAAGCGATCAGTAAAAGTGCGCCACTTGGCTTTGAGAAAAGCCCAGTCCTGGAATTGCAGGCGATAGGTAGGCAACTTATATTGCGCCGCCTTGGCCCCCGCGTAAGTGTCGCAGAATTCCTGCCAGAAGTGTGTCAGTGAATCGACCAGCAACACCGAGGCGTTGGCTTCGGCTTCGTCGACCAGGTTGACCAGATCGGCGAAGGCGCGCGTGTGAGCTGTCGCCATCTGTAAGCCGGCGGCGTGTACCTGCGGCAAAACCCATCGGGCGCTGCGTTCGGTATCGGCGAAAGCGATAGGTTTTTTGCCCTGGGGCAAACCGAGTTCGCGCATCATCAACACTAAGCCGATAGCGGTATCGGTGGCGGTCCAGGTTTTGCCCGAACCTTGAAAGCCCATGAAGGCCATTTTCAGATAGGCCGTGGTCACTTCGGCCGGTTTGAACAATCTCATTGCAGGTCTCCTGTTAATCGGCGGTTCAACCGCTCGGTTTCGTGGTGGTCAAGATCGCTGGATATCTTCAAGCATGCAAAGACAGCCAGGAGTAGAAAAGCTGAAAGGAAAGCAGCGGCGATGATGGCGGCGTGGAGCATTACCGTTTTCCTGTTGCGATTTGCGCCACCATATTAACAACTGCCGTGCGCAATCCCGGATCGGCGATGGTCGTGAAAGCCTGCGCCAGTTCGACGCCCTGGCGCGAGGCGCCGAGTTGCGCGAGTGGATCATGCGTTGGGGCGGTCTCGCCGGCCGCCGGCAGGCCCTGGAAGAAATCGCCGACGGGAACCTCGAACAATTGCGCCAATTGATGCAAGCGCGAAGCGCCGATGCGATTGGTGCCCTTCTCGTTCTTCTGGATTTGCTGGAAGGTAACAGCGAGTTTGCTGCCCACTTCGGTTTGCGACAAGCCGCGCGTCAAGCGGCATTGGCGGACGCGAGCGCCGACATGCTCGTCGATGGCGCGTGGTGAAAGAGAGGCGGTATGCTTTAACATTGGCTACTCCTTAAGAGTTTGGATCATGCGAGCGGAACGAAGCTGAGGGGATCATCGGTCACCGTTCCTCAGAAACACATATCGCAAGAGCAATGAGCGCGCTTGCCGCTGCGGCATCCCGAACCGGCGTCGTGCGGCGGATGGAAACTGTTGCCGGCTTCACGCTCGCGATCGCAATAGGCGCACTCGCCTTTCGGCAATTGATGGCGCCGCGGACCACGATACGCAGGGCTTTCCACTTTACGATCTTCCATCACAACCTCTCCTTGACCGCACCGTAATCCCTGCCGTGCATGACCTAAATCAGCGCGCCGACAACCCCATCGACCGAAGGACGTTATCGATTGCAGCCCCGACATGGCGACCATGGCGCACGGCGGCTTCGATCTCGTTTCTTTCCTCGCGCAAGGCTTCCGCAGCGCGGTCGATCTCGAACGTCGCGTTGCCTTGGAGCGCGCCGACGACTTGTTCGGTGAACGGTCCCATATCGATATTGGTAACCGCAGCCGACCTCACTTCCAGCCCGACTTCCTTGATCCAGGCATCGATAATCCGCGCCCCGCGAAGAAGATAATCCGCCACGTCCTCGAACTCTTCCGGCAACGGATTGACGTGAAGCCTCGGCGCCGCAAGCCGCGCCAGTTCGCCGACCATGACAGCTTGCGCCTTGGCGAGCGGATGTGTCGCGGCAACGGCCGGTGCTTCCAGGTCGATGTGCGTGAAGGTGCCGGGGATAATCGGCATTGTCGGACAGGCCGGATCGGGGCAGCGGTTAGGCTCGGCGAGCTTGTCGGCTTCGATGCTGACGTGGCAGCGGGTGCAGATGGTGTTGGTCATGATCTTAAGTCCTCTTTGAGTGCCGACGAAATAGCTGCCAAACGACCCCCCGTCATTAAAGCAAACCTTGAAAGCCGTCAAGTGCCTCTTGAAAAGAATTTTAAGCCATGCTATGGCCCAACAATGGCGCACCGCAAACCTCTCAAACAAGCCATCGACGCGGCCGGCGGCAAAAGCAAGCTGGCGCGGCTTTTGAAAATCACGCCGCAAGCAGTCGATCAATGGAACGAGATTCCCGTGGCGCAGGTGCTTAAGATCGAAAAGGCTCTCGGCATCCGGCGCGAGGATCAGCGGCCGGACTTTTACCCGCGCGAGACCGCCGAATGACCCTCCCAGGCACCCGAGACTGGCTCGCCGATGCCCTCGCCGACATGGGGCCGAAGCAAGCCGCCGTCGTCGCCGCTGCCGCCGGCGTGCATCCCAGGCTCGCTGCCAACGCCATCGCCGCAAGGCCGGTAGCCACAATTTACTACCTGCGCCTCTGCGCCGCGGCACTGCTTAATCCCGCGCCCGCGATCATTTTCGACGGCGCCATTCCGGCCCCCTCCGATTTCGATTTCGGGCAGTTCGCCTGTGGCTTTAAGATCACACGCGGCTTGCGCAAGCATAGCGACCGCGATGCCGCCAGCGCCTGCGGCATATCCCCGTCCACCGTCTGCCGACTGGAAGCGGCCGAAGCGGTCCAGATTGGCGTAGCCTTGCGGGCATGCGCCTACGTGGGGCTACACCC
>CAIXAY010000040.1 GCA_903917505.1 uncultured beta proteobacterium
AGGTAAATGACCTGCGGCGGATCGCCCGCCCACGCCTGCATCAGGGCGATGGCGTCGCCACGGACGAACTGCATGCGCGCGACGATAGGCGCCACCGCCGCATCGCCGAGCGCGCGTTGCAAGCCGTCATCGAGCAGCGCCGCAATCAGGGGCTCACGCTCGATCAGGGTCAGCGCGCAGCCGAGCTGGGCCAGCACAAAAGCATCGCGCCCGAGCCCGGCGGTCGCGTCGAGCACGGTCGGACGAACCCCCGCTTGAAGGCCCGCGGCGCGAGCGATCATCTGCCCGCTGCCACCGCCGAACTGCCGCCGGTGGGCCACCGCGCCGGCCAGGAAATCGGCGCGGATCGGGCCGGCTGCGGCCGGTCCGAGCTCGACGAACTGTAGGCCCTGAGGGCCCAGCTGCAAGGCAAATTCCGCGGCGCCGGCCAACGGCAACTGCAGGCGCGCAGCCCATGCCGCCGCGGTGTCGGCGTAGGCCGGCTCAAGCGCATCGACGCGAATCGTGGCGACGCGCCTGTCGGGGATCAAGGCAGCTGTCCGGCGCAAAGGCTAGGGATAATCCTGGCGCGTCGGGCGTATGACGATGTCACTTATATGCACATGCGGCGGCTGCGTGACGATGTAATGGATGGCGTTGGCCACGTCCTCGCCGATCAGCAAGGGGCCGAACTTGTCCCTGAAGCCGTTCACCAGTTCGTCGCTATAGCCCGCGGCGGCCTGAAAGCCGCTGAGCACGATGCCCGGCTCGACCAGGGTGACGCGCACGCCCATCGGCCCGATTTCGCGCCGCAAGCCTTCGGCCAGCCCCTGCACGGCGCATTTGGTCGCCCCATAAACCGCGCTGTGGGCCGAGATATGCCGCCCGGCCGTTGAGCCGACGACGACGATGTCCGCCGCCGAATCCGGGTAGCCGGCCTGCTGCTGCACTTCCATTTTGCGCGCCGCCCTTTGCAGCAAGGCCGCCGTGCTGATCACATTGGTCCTTATGACTTCGTCAAGCTTCGAGAGGTCGGCGTTTTTGACCGAACCGCCGAGGCCGACGCCGGCGTTGGCCACGACGATGTCCGCCGGCCTGCCGAAACGTTCGCGCGCCGCCGCGAACAGGCGATCCAGGATGGGAGCCTGGCCAAGGTCACCGGCAAGCCCGCAGAATGCCGGTCCCAGTTCCTTCTCGAGCGCCGCGAGCTTTGCCGCGGTGCGGCCGTTCCCGACTACGCCGAAGCCGGCCGCGACGAGCCGCCGCGCCGTCGCTTCACCGATTCCCGACGTCGCACCGGTTACGATCGCGATACGTGCATAGTTTTCAGACATCATGGGCTCCGTGTATCAGCGTTCGATCGATCCGGCCGGCGCCGCGCGCAGATATTGCGCCGGCCAGGCCGCCTTCTGCTCGAGCGCCTGCGCGGCATGCAAGGGCCAGTAAGGATCGCGCAGGACTTCGCGGCCGAGCAGCACCATGTCGGCCTGGCCGCTGCGCACGATGTGGTCGGCTTGCGCCGGCGAGGTGATAAGGCCGACCGCCGAGGTCGGAATGTTCGCTTCGCGGCGAACGCGTTCGGCGAATTCGGTCTGGAATCCCGGGCCGACGGGGATTTTCGCCGTCGGCACCATGCCGCCTGTCGACACGTCGACGAGATCGACGCCCAACCCCTTGAGCGCGCGGCACAGTTCGACGGTCTCGTCAGCAGTCCAGCCGCCTTCGACCCAGTCGGTCGCCGACAGGCGGATCAGCAGGGGCAGCCGCTCCGGCCATTCGGCACGGACGGCGGACACAACCTCGCGGACGAGGCGCGTACGGTTCTCGAAGCTGCCGCCATAGGTGTCGCTGCGCTGGTTGGCCAGCGGCGAGAGAAACTGGTGCAGCAGGTAGCCATGCGCGGCATGAATTTCGACGGTTTGAAAACCCGCTTCACGCGCACGCCGGGCGCTGGCGACAAACTGCGCGACAAGCTGCTTGATGCCGGCGGCATCGAGTTCGTGCGGCACCGGATAGCCGTCGCCAAAGGGGATCGCCGACGGCGCCAGGACCGGCCAGCCGCCTTCACCGGCATCGAGCGGACGCTGCGCCTGCCAGCCCAGGCTGACGCTGGCTTTGCGTCCGGCATGCGCGAGTTGCAAACCGATCACCACGCCCTGTTCGCGGACAAAACGCACGATGCGCGCCAACGGCGCGATCTGTTCGTCATTCCACAGGCCGAGGTCGGCCGGGCTGATGCGCCCCTCCGGGCTCACAGCGGTCGCTTCGATGTTCATCAGTGCGGCGCCGCCGACCGAGCGGCTGCTGTAGTGGACGAAATGCCAGTCGTTGGCCAGGCCGTCCTGCGCCGAGTATTGGCACATCGACGGCATGCCGATGCGGTTGCTTAGGACGATGTCACGCAGTTTGAGCGGGTCGAAAAGTTGGGTCATGGTTTATTCCGATCAAGTTATTGGTAGCGTCAGCCACAAGCGGCCTCGGTAGTCGCGCCTGGAGTGCATTCTTGTTTTGGCGCGCCGCGCGGACTTCGGCGCAAGTCTACTGCCGTCGACGCAGGCGCGCACTGTTAAAATCGACACATGTTGAATAATCGCCTCTCCGATCTTTTTGCGCAACGTCAATTCGTGCGCTTCTGGCTGGCCCGCCTGGCCGGTACCGTCGCCAGCCAGATGCTGATGGTCGCCGTCGCCTGGCAGATGTACGACATCACGTCGAGCGCCTGGGACCTTGGCCTGGTCGGCCTGTTTCAGTTCATTCCGGCGCTCTTGATGGCGCTGCCGGCCGGCCATGTGGCTGACCGCTTGCACCGCGCCCGCATCTTCGCCTTTTGCATGGCGATCCAGGGCGGCGTCGCGCTGCTCCTCGTCGGCGCGACGCAGGGGGGCTTCGCGACGCGCGAACTGATCCTCGGCGTGGCCGTCGCGCTGGGCGTGGCGCGGGCGTTCCAGATGCCGGCGCAGCAGGCGCTGACCCCGCAACTCGTGCCGCAGGCCCTGCTGCCGGGCGCGGTGGCGCTGAGCAGCAGCGGCGTGCAGATCGCGGTGATCTGCGGGCCAGCGCTCGGCGGCGTGCTCTATGTCGCCGGGCCGACGACGGTCTACGTTTGCGGCGCCCTGCTCTCGCTGCTCTCCTGCGCGGCCACCCTGACCGTGCGCTACCTGCATCGACCCTCGGGCCTGGCAGCGACCTGGCGTTCGGTCTTCGTCGGCGTGTCCTTCGTCTGGCAGCGCAAAGTCCTGCTCGGCGCGATCTCGCTCGACCTCTTTGCCGTGCTGCTCGGCGGCGCCGTCGCGCTCCTGCCGATCTATGCGCGCGACATCCTCGATGCCGGCCCGGTCGGCCTCGGGCTGTTGCGCTCGGCGCCGGCGGCCGGCGCCCTGATCATGTCGCTGGCGCTGACGCACTGGCCGCTGCAGCGTCGCGTCGGCCACCGCTTGCTGGCGGCCGTCGCGCTGTTCGGCGTCGCCACCGTCGTGTTCGGCCTGTCGACCCATTTCGGCCTGTCCCTGCTGGCGCTGACGATTACCGGCGCGGCCGACAGCGTCAGCGTGGTGACGCGCCAGACGCTGATGCAACTCGAAACGCCGGACGAAATGCGCGGCCGCGTCGCGGCGGTCAACTCGATCTTTATCGGTGCGTCGAACCAGCTCGGCGAATTCGAATCCGGCGCAACGGCCGCGCTGTTCGGGCCGGTCGGCTCGGTGGTGTTCGGCGGCATCGGCACGCTGCTGATCGCCGCGACCTGGCTGCAAGCCTTCCCGGCATTGGCGCAACGCGACCGCATGATACCAACCGCGCCAGCGGGATAGAATTCCATATTGCGGCCAGGCGCCACTGTCAAGGACGACGTCATGGAAGAACTGAAGACTCTCGAAGCGTTGGGGTTCACCTTGCCCAGCCCGGCGTATATCTTTGGCTCGATACTTTTCGGCGTCATCGGTATCGCCGCTTACCGCTATGGCAAGAAGACCGGGCAGGCGAGACCGCGCTGGATCGGGCTGGGCCTGATGTTGTACCCCTACGCCGTTTCCGAGACCTGGCAGCTGTACGGCGTCGGCATTGCTTTGTGCGTGTGGCTTTACCTGGCAAGCAAGCAATAGCCTCCGACCAAAGGTTTCACGCTGAAGCGCCACTCTTCGCCAGGGCCTGTTCCAGATCGGCCCGCAGATCCGCCACTTCCTCCAGCCCCACCGACAGCCGCACCAGGCCGGGGCTGATGCCGTGGGCTTCCTGCTCTTCCGGAGAGTAGGTGGAGTGGGTCATGG
>CAIXAY010000041.1 GCA_903917505.1 uncultured beta proteobacterium
TATTGACGCAGGCAGCCAGCCGCTGGTCGACCAGCGCCGCGGCGAGCGTCTCGGCGGTGGCTTGATCCGGCAGATTGGTCAGCACGAGGAGTGTGTTCATTTGGCGGATTCTACCTCCATCCTTTGTGCTTAGCGTTTTCCGCCTGCCAGGCTCAATGCTTCCGGCATTTTTCGCAAGCGCCATATCGCCACCGGGCCGAGCAGGCCGCCGAGGCCGAGCGTGGCCCAGGCCAGCGCCCAGACTATGGTTTCCGGAATTGCGCCGCTGCTGCGCCCGGCGTCGAGCGTCAGGCCGAAGATCCATGGCGCGATGGCGCCGGCGCCGAAGCCGAGCGCCGAGCGCAAGGCATAGGCCGTCCCCAGGCACGAGGGTTCGACGAGTTCGGCCAGAGTCGTCGAATGAATCGACGAGTCGGCGACGCCGGTGAAGTTGTAAATCGTCGCGACCAGCAACAGCAGCCACATCGGCAGCCCGAGCATCCAGCCGAAGGTGAATGAGCAGATGAGGCTGGTCACGCCCATCAGCAGGGTGACCAAGGTTCGCCCGTGGCGGTCGGCCAGCGTGCCGCCGATGATGCTGCCGCCGGCCGCGACGAGATAGGTGACGGCGGTCAGCGTCGCGGCGTAGCTCGCAGCGTGCAGCCAGCCACTGCCGGAGGCCAGCGCCGCCGCCCCGAGGAAAGTCGGCAGCCAGGCCCACAGACCGAGCAGTTCCCAGGCGTGGAAGGTATAGCCCCAGATCGAGCGCATGGCGGCGCGATTGCCGATGATTTCGCCGAAACGGCGGCAGACGCCGTGTCCCTCCGGCGTGTGGTGAATGACATTGGGCACCTTGCGCAGCGCGGCGTAACCGAGCAGCAGCCCAAGCACGGGCCCGAGCGCCGTGACGATGAACGAGCCGCGCCAGCCGGCGAGCGGAATCATGAGGCCGGCGATGAGCAGCCCAAGGGCATAGCCGAGCGAGGCGGCGGCGAGATAGAAACCCATCGCCCGGCCCTGCCGCTGCCCCTTCTGTTGCTGGGCGATGAGCGCCAGGCCGGGCGTATAGGAGCCGCCGGCGCAAAGCCCGGTCAGTCCGTAAAGCAGGATGCTCGACCAGAAGCCGTTGGCGAAGAAGGCGAAGAGCAGGGTGCTGAGCACCGCGGCGACGCTGCTCAAGAGATAGATCCGCCGCGCGCCGTGGCGGTCGCCGAGAAAGCCGACACAGAACAGCGAGATCAGGAAACCGGCATGGTAGGCCGACTGGATCAGGCCGGCCTGCCAGGCGGTCATCAGCCACTCATGCTTGAGCAACGGCAGCACCGCCGAATAGGCGGTGAACATCGTGGCGAAGGCAAGGCGCGCGGAACAGAAAAGGATGAGCCAGCGCATCGCGTGGACTCAGGACATCGTCATTTCAGCAGGCGCCGCCGTGTGAGCACGGTGGCAATGGCGAAGGCGATCGCGCTGATGGCCAGCAGCGCAAGGATGTGGCCGAGGGCGTTGGCCGGCACCTCGCCGAGCAGCAGCGGCCGGGCGAGCTGGACGGCGTGCGAGAGCGGCAGCCAGCCGGCGATCGTATGGACGGCTGCCGGTAGCTGGTCGGCGGGGAAGAAGACGCCCGAGACGAGCAGCATCGGCGTGATGAACAGCGTGAAGTAGTACATGAAGAAATCATAGGACGGCGCCAGGGCGCAGACAATCAGCCCGAGCGCGGCGAAGGCCAGGCCGGTGAGGAAAATGACCGGTATCGTCCACAAGGCGAGCGGCGAGGTGCTCAGCCCCAGCGCGGCGGTGACCAGCAAAATGGCCAGTCCCGAGAGCAGGCTCTTGCTCGCCGCCCAGACCAGTTCACCGGCCAGCACGTCGTCGAGCGAGAGTGGCGTGTTCAGAATGGCGTCCCAGGTTTTCTGCACGTGCATGCGCGAGAAAGCCGAGTAGAGTGCTTCGAAGGTCGCCGCGTTCATCGTGCTGGCGACCACCGTCCCGGCGGCGAGGAAGCTCACGTAGCTGACGCCGCCGACGCTTGGCAAGAGACTGCCGAGGCCATAGCCCAGGCCCAACATGTAGATCAGCGGATCGGCGAGGTTGCCGAGCACCGAGGGGATCGCCAGCTTGCGCCAGACAAGAAAGTTACGCCGCCAGATCGGCAGCCAGCGCAGGCCGGGATGGGGGAGGGTGAAAAGATTTTGGGTGTTCACCGTTCAATCCCTCAGTTCGCGGCCGGTGAGCTTGATGAACACGTCTTCGAGGCTGGCGGCGCGGTGCATGTAGCGCAGCGCCGGCGCGTCGGCCAGGGCGGCGAGCAGCGGCGCCGGGTCGCGGCAGTAGAAGAAGGCGGTGTCGCCGGCCACTTCGAGGCGTTCGGCGAGTCCGTCGTGCGCGCGCGCCCAGCGCGCCGCTTCGTCGCCGAAGACTTCGACGACCTGCGGCTCGATGTGCGCGGCGATCAGTTCGCGCGGCGCGCCCTCGGTGACCAGATGACCGTTGTCGAGCACCGCCAGCCGGTTGCACAGGCGTTCGGCTTCGTCCATGAAATGCGTCGTCAGGATCAGCGTCTTGCCGCGCGCGGTGAGCTGTTTCAGGCGTTCCCAGATCAGGTGCCTGGCCTGCGGATCGAGGCCGGTCGTCGGCTCGTCGAGAAAAATGATGTCGGGGTCGTTGATCAGCGCGCGCGCCAGCGTCAGGCGCCGCTTCATGCCGCCCGAGAGGGTCTGGATGCGTGCGCGCTCGCGCCCGCCGAGGCCGGCGAAGTCGAGCAGTTCGGGAATTCGCGCGCGGATGATCGCGTCTTCGATACCGAAATAGCGGCCATAGACCAGAAGGTTTTCGCTGGCGGTGAAATCGGGGTCGAGGTTGTCGAGTTGCGGCACGACGCCGACGCGTTCGCGCGCCGCTTCGGCATTTGCGGGAATACTGAGACCGCCGAGGCTGATCTCACCGTCGTCCGGGTTGGTCAAGCCCAGGCAGCAACGCAAGGTCGTCGTCTTGCCGGCGCCGTTCGGTCCGAGCAGGCCGAAGCAGGTGCCGGGCGGCACCGTGAAGGCGATGCCGGCGACCACCTCCTTGCCGTCGTAGCGCTTGCGCAGGCCGCTAACCCTGAGCGCGTCAGCCAGGTTCAGTGCCGCCATGCGCGCGTGACGATGTCGCCGATGATGTGCAAGCGGCGGTGAAAGAAGTGGTCGGCGCCGGGAACAACGATCACGGGCAGTTCGAGCGGTTCGGCCCAGGCCAGGACGTTGGCCAGCGGCACCGTTTCGTCGGCCGCGCCGTGAATGACGATGGTGTCGCCGGGTACGGATCCGAGCGCGTACTCGCGCCCGCCCCCGACGAGGCCGGCGGCCACGGCGACGAGAACCAGTCCCTGCACCGGCTGATGGATCTCGGCGAGCGTCTGGGCGACGCGGGTCTGCACGTAGGCGCCGAAGGAAAAACCGGCCAGGGCCACCGGCAGGTCGCCATAGCGGCGCTTGATCGCGGCCAAAACGCTGAGCATGTCGGCGCTTTCGCCGTGGCCGTGATCATGCGTTCCGGCGCTCGCGCCGACGCCGCGAAAGTTCGGGCGCACCGCCAGATAGTTCAGACGGGCGAAGGTGCGCGCCAGGGTTTGTGTGACCTTGTTGCTGTTGGTGCCGCCGAACAGCGGGTGCGGATGGCAGACGATGGCGATGCCACGCGGCGAGCCCGGATTTTCGACGATCAGTTCGATCGCACCGGCCGATCCATCGACGACGATTCGCTCTTCGCGCAGTTTCATTCTCCGAGCTTCCCTGGCGGGCGGTCAGATTTTCAGGCGCTCGACGATGCGCCCGTGCACCAGGTGTTCCTGGATGATTTCTTCGATGTCCTCGTTGTCGACGTAGTGGTACCACACTTCCTGCGGATAGACGACGATGACCGGCCCTTCGTCGCAGCGATCCATGCAGCCGGCCTTGTTGATGCGTATCTTGCCCGGGCCTTTGAGTTTCAGCTGGCTGATGCGCTCCTTGGCGTAGGTTTGCGCCGCGGTCGCGCCGAGGTTGTTGCAGCAGCTTTCGCCCTCGGCGCGCTGATTGCAGCAGAAGAAAACGTGATGTTTGTAGTAGCTCATGGGGCAGCTCTCGTCCAAGCTTGTTTGATCGCCGATTCTAACCGTTGATGCGGCGCTTGTCAGAGACGGCGCGCCAGAATCGTCAGGTAGGGCAGCGCGATGAAAGGCCAGAAGCTGGCGGTGAGCCGGGTGAGTCCGTTGAAATTCAGAAAGTGTCCCTGTCTCCAGGTGGCCAGCGCCGCCGCCGAATAAGGGTTGGCCGGCGAGAGATTGACCAGTACGGTTGCCGCCATCAGCAGCAGGCCGGCCAGCGCCACGCGCAGCGCCGCCGGCAACAGCAGCATGAGCGCGAGCAGCGCGCCGCCGGTCAGCAAGCCAAGGCGCGCCCCCGGGGTCAGCCAGGCGAAGGCCTCGGCCGGCGCGACGAGAATGGCTGCGGCAAGCGTCCGGACGATCAGCGCGGCGATGAAGAAAGCGGCGATGACAAGCCCGGGCGAACCGCGGTTGGCCATCAGCGTCCGCGCCATAAGCCCGACGGCAATCATGTTGCAGACGGTGATTGCCGTTTCGATGACGAAGAACGATTTGGCGGCGTAGGGTACCGCGGGCATCAGCTCGAGCAGGGGACGCAGATTACCGGCGCCGAAAAGCTGCGTTTCCGGAGAGAGCTGGATCAGCAGCCACAGGCCGAGCAGCACCAGGCCGGCCTCGGCATGCGGTTTTGGCGCCAGCAGGTAGTGCTGCAAACGGGCGATCCGTTCAAACAACCGGGCGTCCTGCCTAAGCGCCAGCAGGACGCCGAGTCCGCAGCCGAGGCTGTTGCACGCCAGATCGACATTGGAGGCAACGCGCGAGGGCAGCCAGTTCTGTATGCATTCGAGCGTGAAGCTCAGCGAGACGCCGAGCAGCAGGGCGGCGAAGGCCGCCACACCGCGGCTCGAGGCGCGGCGCAGGGCCAGGGTCAGGAGAAAACCGAGCGGCAGGTAGGCCAGCACGTTGACCACCAGATCGAAGACGGTCCAGTAGCGCGGCCACGGGGCGTCGAGAAAAGTCAGCAGCGGCAGGCCGGGATCGCGCCAGCCGGAAAAGGGATGCAGGCTGGCGTAGGCAATCAGCAGCGTGTAGGCGATGCACAGGTAACGGGGAAGCGCCGTCGCCGGCGGCTGCCGGTCGGGGGCGGACTCCGCTGGTGGTTCGAGTCTGGGCATCGCGCTGCCTGTGGAGGTCACGTTATGTGCATTCTAACCGCTGGACCGCCGTCGAAAGCGGCCTTGTCGGGTGGGTGGATCGCAGGCTGTGCGTCCCCGCCGTGGCAGAGCCGGCCTGAAAATACCAGTGCGCCCGGCCGCTTCTTGACAAAATTCAATTTAATCAATACACTTGTTTCCTGTTGCGCTGCACATATTATGCTAAATGGCATAGTGCCGCTTGGAACCCTTTCCATTTGCGCAACTCTGACACAGGTCATAGCCCTGTCAAAGTGTCAGTTTCCCTAAGCCTTGTTGATCCAACAGGCTTCGCACCCGCCTCTAACCGTTTGTCGCTCTCGTCTTGCGCGATGACAACAGTGAAGGAGAGTGAGCATGTCAGCAACGATTTCGCTCAAGCAATCCCGCCGTACCGATACCGCTTTTGCCCTGCTTCAGCACACCCTGGTGATCGCCGGTCTGCTGTTCGCACTTGCCTTGATCCACGCGGCTGCCGTCCAGGCCGGCAATTCGCCCTCAGCGGACGTGCTGAAGTCGGCCGCGGCCGACTTTTCGATTTTTGCCGAGGCGCCGGAGGCGCTTGTCACGGCTCCAGACGCGACCGCTTCGGCGGGGGCCGTGAGCGCTCTGACGCTCAACACCTTGTCGCCGCGCATGCAAGGTGCCCTCGAATATGTGAAGCGCCGCTATCATGTTTCGCCCGAAGCCTTGCTGCCGGTGTTCGAGGCGGCGCAATTGATCGGCGCGGAGCGGCGCATCGATCCGCTGCTCGTCGTCGCGGTCATCGGCGTCGAGTCCGGCTTCAACCCGTTCGCCGAAAGGGCCATGGGGGCGCA
>CAIXAY010000042.1 GCA_903917505.1 uncultured beta proteobacterium
ACCGGCGTCTATCACGTAACCTCCAGCCTGTCGCCGCAGAAGATCGGCGACTTCTACGGCAGCGGCGCTTTTCCGATCAATTATCCGAACGAGTGGGACAAGCGCCAGGGGCGCAAGGGCCACGGCATCTGGCTGCACGGCACGCCGTCGGACACTTTCTCGCGGCCGCCGAAAGCTTCCGACGGTTGCGTCGTCCTGTCCAATGTGGACCTCGACGCGCTGGCCAAGAACCTGCAGATCGGCCTGACGCCGGTGATCATCAGCAACTCGATCGAGTGGCTCTCCTTCGACGACTGGCAGAACGAGCGCGGCGCGCTCAACAAGAAGATCGAGGAGTGGCGCGCCGACTGGGAAAGCCGCGACGTCAACCGCTACCTGAAGAACTACTCGAAGAAATTCCAGACCAAGGACCAGAACCTTGAGCAATACGCGCAGCAAAAGCGCCAGGTCAACGCCGGCAAGGAATGGATCAAGGTCAAGCTGTCGAACCTGTCGATGTTCCGCAACCCCGGCAAGGAAGAGCTGGTCGTCGTCACCTTCGAGCAGGACTACCAGAGCAACAACCTCTCCAACCAGATGAAGAAGCGCCAGTACTGGATCCGCGAGGACGGGAACTGGAAAATCGTTTTTGAAGGAGCCGCCTGATGCTGAAAAAACTATCGCTGTTGAGTGCCGCCCTGATGCTCTCGCTCGTTTCGTTCGTTTCGCTCGCCGCCCCCAGCGTCGAGATGCAGACGAGCGCCGGGACCATCGTCATCGAACTCGACGCCGCCAAGGCGCCGAAAACGGTCGAGAACTTCCTGAAATATGCAAAGGACGGTTTCTACGACGGCACGATATTTCATCGCGTCATCGACGGCTTCATGATCCAGGGCGGCGGTTTTGCCAAGGACATGTCCGAGAAGAACACCGCAGCCCCCATCGTCAATGAATCGAAGGACAGCGGCAAGAACCAGCGCGGAACGATCGCCATGGCGCGCCGCGGGGATCCCAACTCGGCGACCGCCCAGTTCTTCATCAACCTCGTCGACAATTCCAGCCAGCTCGACTACCCGAAGAACGGCGGCGGCTATGCCGTCTTCGGCAAGGTCACCCAAGGCATGGACGTCGTCGACAAGATCGCCAAGGTGGCGACCGGCAACCGCGGGCCGTTCCAGAACGTGCCGGTCGAGCCGATCGTCATTCAATCCGTCAAAGTCGTCCCGGACAAGAAATAAGGAAAATTTATGATCAAGCTGCACACCAATTTCGGCGTCATCGCCATCGAACTCGACGCTGAAAAAGCGCCGCTGTCGGCCGCCAATTTCCTCGCCTACGCGCAAGCTGGCCATTATGACAATACGATTTTCCACCGGGTCATCCCCGGCTTCATGATCCAGGGTGGCGGCTTCGAACCGGGAATGAAGCAGAAGCCGTGCAAGGACCCGATTAAGAACGAAGCCGACAACGGCCTCAAGAACGACGCCTACACGCTGGCCATGGCGCGCACCTCCGACCCGCACTCGGCGACCGCCCAGTTCTTCATCAACATTGCCGACAACGGCTTCCTCAACTACAAGGCGCCGACCGGCAACGGCTGGGGTTACTGCGTCTTCGGCAAGGTCGTCGAAGGCAGCGAGGTGGTCGATAAGATCAAGGACGTCAAGACCGGCAACGCCGGCGGCCATCAGGACGTGCCGAAGGAAGATGTCATCATCGAGCGCGCCGAAGTCTGCTGAATCCTGCGGCAGTCTGAAATCCCGTGATCCATTTCATTTCAGACCTGCATCTGGCGCCGCAAACCCCCGGCGCCGCCCGCATCTTTCTCGATTTCATCGGCGGCCGCGCGCGTGCGGCCGAGCAACTCTTCATCCTCGGCGACCTGTTTGAAGCCTGGCCCGGCGACGATTGCATGGACGATCCGGGCGACGATTTCACGCGCCGCATCGTCGCCGCGCTGCGCGCCCTGAGCGATTCCGGCGTCGGCCTCGCGGTCATGCACGGCAACCGCGATTTCCTGCTCGGCGAAGCATTCGCCGCGCGCAGCGGCGCCAGGCTGCTGCCGGATCCGCATGTGCTGTCGCTGCCCGCATGGCAATTCACGCTCTCGCACGGCGACCTGCTGTGCACCGACGACAAGGACTACCAGGCCTTTCGCGCCGAGGTTCGCCAGCCGGCCTGGCGCCAGGCCTTTCTGAGCAAGCCGCTGGTCGAGCGCAAGGCGATCGCCGCCGCGCTGCGCGCGCAGAGCGAGCGGGCCAAGCAGGAGAAGCGGCAAGAGTTGATGGACGTCAACGCCGCCGCTGCCGACGACTTCCTGCGCAGCCACGGTTATGCCACGCTGATCCACGGCCACACGCACCGCCCGGCGACGCACCGCCACCTCGTCGACGGCATCGACGTCGAGCGCTGGGTGCTCTCCGACTGGAGCGAGGAACGCGGCGAATCGCTGTGCTGGGACGGGCAGCAACTGCGGCGCGAGGCGCTGCGCTGAGCGAAGTTCTCAACAACCACTCTGGTACGCCTTCATGAACCCAAATTCCACAAGCGCATCGCCCAACCCGCTCGCCGCCGAAATCGAGCGCAATGTCGCTGTCGCGCTCGCCGAGGACGTCGGCAGCGGCGACCTCACGGCGCAACTCGTGCCGAGCGACCGCATCGCCCGCGCCACGGTGATCTCGCGCCAGGCTGCGGTGCTCTGCGGGAAGGCGTGGTTCGCTCGCTGCTTCGCCAGCCTCGAGCCCGCCATTGCGCTCAACTGGAAAGCCGCCGACGGCGAACGCGTCGCGCCGGATCAGGTCCTCTGCGAAATCACCGGCCCGGCGCGCGCCCTGCTCACCGGCGAGCGCACCGCGCTCAATTTCCTGCAAATGCTCTCGGGCGTGGCGACCAAGACCCGGCAGTACGCCGACGCCGTCGCCGGAACCCGGGCGCAGATCGTCGATACGCGCAAGACCCTGCCGGGGCTGCGCCTGGCGCAAAAATACGCGGTCAGCTGCGGCGGCGGCGGCAACCACCGCCTCGGCCTCTATGACGCGATCCTGATCAAGGAAAACCACATCGTCGCGGCCGGCGGCATCGCCGCCGCGATGGCCGCGGCGCAAGCAGTGGCCGGCGCTGCCGGGGGCTGGTGCAGCTTCATCCAGGTCGAGGTCGAAAGCCTTGATGAATTGCGGCAGGCGCTCGCCGCCGGCGCGAAAATGATCCTGCTCGACAACATGAGCCTGGCGCAGATGCGCGAAGCCGTGCAACTGACCGCCGGGCGCGCCAGCCTCGAAGCCTCGGGCAACGTCACGCTCGACACGGTGCGCGGCATCGCCGAAACCGGCGTCGACCGCATCTCGGTCGGCGCCCTGACCAAGGACGTGCGCGCGCTCGACCTGTCGATGCGCCTGCAGGATTGAGCGACCGCGGAAAAATCAGTCGTCGGCCGAAAATGATATCGCTATAATAGGAGCCACAAGAAGGCCGCCGGCCGCACGACAAGGGAAAGGACAGTCATGCTATTCGCGCTGTTTTATGTGATCGCCATTACGCTGCTGATCCTGCATTTCACCGGTTACCTGGCGCGGCACAATCTCGAATGGCTGGTCCTGCTGCTCGCCGCAGCCGTTTTCCCCGCCGTCATCTACCTCTGAACGGCAGGCGCTCAAGCGCCGCTGTCAACTTCGCGCCGGATGAACTGCTTCACCGCATCGGCATCGATGTCCATCACCTCGACCCGTTGCGGCAGGCTTTCGATTCCCTGCATGGCTGCCGGCCGCTCGGGCTGACGCCCGAGCGCTTCGACGATCGTTTCCTCGAACTTGGCCGGCATGGCGGTCTCGAGCACGACCATGGTCTCACCCGGCAGGCGCTTTTCGGCCGCCACCTTGAGGCCGTCGGCGGTGTGCGTATCGACGATCACCCCATGGCGCTCGTAGACCGCGCGTATCGTCGCCAGGCGATCGGCGTGGAGGCTCTTGCCGGAGACGAAGCCGAACTGCGGCAGCGCCGCGAAGTACGGCGTCGCAGCGATATCGAAACTGCCGCCGGCGTCGACCCTGGCCCATAGCGCGCGAATCACTTGCGGATCGCGGCCGACCAGGTCGAAGACGAAACGCTCGAAGTTCGACGCTTTCGAGATGTCCATCGACGGGCTCGAGGTCGCGTGCGTTTCGGCCGAGCCGCGCGGACGGTAGAGGCCGGCGCGGAAAAACTCGTCGAGCACGTCGTTCTCGTTGGTCGCCATGATCAGCCGGCTGACCGGCAGACCCATCATGCGCGCGATATGGCCGGCGCAGATGTTGCCGAAGTTGCCCGAAGGCACGGCGAAGGCGATGCGCTCGTCGTTCGATTGCGTCGCTGCGAAGTAGCCCTTGAAGTAATAAACGACCTGCGCCGCGACCCGCGCCCAGTTGATCGAATTGACCGCGCCGAGCTTGTAGCGCGCCTTGAAGGCGTGATCGTTGAACACCGCCTTGACGATGTCCTGCGCGTCGTCGAACATGCCGCGCACCGCGATGTTGAAGATGTTCGCGTCCTGCAGCGAATACATCTGCGCGCGCTGGAAGGCGCTCATGCGGCCGTGCGGCGAGAGCATGACGACGCGCAGGCCGCGCTTGCCGCGCATCGCGTATTCGGCGGCCGAGCCGGTGTCGCCCGAGGTGGCGCCGAGAATGTTGATCTGCGCGCCCTGCTTGGCCAGCACGTACTCGAACAGGTTGCCGAGCAGCTGCATGGCCATGTCCTTGAAGGCCAGCGTCGGCCCGTTTGACAGTTCGAGCAGCGCGAGGCCGGGTTCGAGCCAGCGCAGCGGCGTGATGTCGCGCGCGTCGCCGCCGGCGCGGCCGTTGCAATAGACCTCGGCGGTGTAGGTCTTGTCGACCAGGGCCTTCAGATCGGCGGGCGGAATATCGTCGATGAATTTCGACAGGACGGCGAAGGCCAGATCGGCGTACGACATCCCGCGCCACGCATCGAGCTCGGCGCGCGTGAGCTGCGGATAAGCCTCCGGCAGATAAAGGCCGCCGTCGGGAGCCAGGCCGCCGAGCAGAATTTCGGTGAAGGTCTTGCGCGGCGAATTCTGTGCGTCGCCGCGCGTCGAGATGTAATGCATAGTGATGGCTTGGGTTGCTTGCGAGGACGCAAGTTTAACATGCGCTCCCGCAGCACGCCGCGTGCGGGATCAGGCGCGGAACGACATAGCGCTGAAACTCAGCAGGTGACGATGCAATTCTTGCCGGCGCGCTTGGCCGCGTAGGTCGCCGCATCGGCGCGCCGGATCGCCTCGTCCAGCGATTCATCGGCGCCCTTGACGACGACGCCGGCACTGAAGGTCATGGCGCAATCTGTTCCCGGGATGGCCTGTGCCGAGAATGCGCGCAGGAAGCGGGAAAGCACTGCCGCCGCATCTTCAAGCCCGGTATTCGGGAGCAGCAGGACAAATTCTTCGCCGCCGAACCGGCACAGCACATCGGACGGCCGCATCGCCTTGTGCAGCACCTCGACGAGGCGCACCAGCGCCTGGTCGCCGGCCTGATGCCCGAGCGTGTCGTTCAGGCGCTTGAAATCATCGAGATCGATGTGCGCCAGGGCGACCCGGCCCGCGCTGCGGCGCAGGCGCGCCAACTCGCGCTGGCTGGCGGCGGCAAAGCCGCGGCGATTCAGGGCGCCGGTCAAGGGATCGGTACTCGCCGCTGCGTGCGCTTCGAGCAGGGCATTCTCGAGTTCCGCGATGCGCAGTTCCGCTGCCTGCAACTCGAGCAGGCCGGCGGCGCGGATCACGGCCTGCGGCAGACCGACAAGAGTTGTCGCCGCTCCACCCGGATGCGGCTTGCCGACCGCGCAGGACGTCACCGCGGCCAGCGCCAGGCGACGATGCAGCCGGCGCGACAGCGGCCGGTTCGACTGGACTGATTGCGGGTCATTGCGGTTCATTGCCATCCTGCTCCGTCACGCGCACCGCGAAGGCAGCGCTGCTGAGTCTGTTTACGGATGAAACCAGGAAAGCTTGAGCGCGTTCAAGCCGCGAGCGGCTGCCTTAGCCGACGGGGCAGAAGAGCAGCTGCCTCAATTTGCGGTCGCCAAGCGCCCGCGTCTTGTCAAACGGCTGCGTGGAGTCGGACTTTTGCCACCATTGCCCGTGCCCGTCGCGCAACCACCAGCCGACAGGCGCCTGTTTGCGCCACTCGGCGGCGAAGACGGCCTCGACATAGGGCACGTAGAGGCCTTCGGGATAGCCGACCGCGGTCGACATGGCACCGTAGAGAATTGCCCGGTCGTTATTCTCCTTGCATACCAGCAACGCGAGTTCGGGCGTCGTCGTCGCGGCGTCGCGGATCCCCACCTCGGCTTCATCGGTCAGGCCGAGCGTGCCGTCGTCGAGCTGCGGTTTCAGTTGCGCAAAGCGCTCGTGCATGCGGCGCAGCGGCAGATCGATGTCGGGTTCGCCGTAGGGCAGCGGGTCGGCGGCCCGGCCGAAAAACGGCGCAACCAGGCGCTCGGCCTGGATGACGACGCCCTGCGCGGAATAGGTGAGCAGATGGGTCGGCGTCGATTCGCAGCCGGCGAGCGCCAGCAGCGCCGCGAACCACGTCCAGCGCCGCGCGTTCATAGCAGTTCTTCGAGCCGCAGACGCACGAGCTCGCCCTTGACGACCGGCAGCGCTTCGATCCTGACGATTGCCGCGTCGATGCGCTTTTCGCGCGTCTTGTGCGTGAGCATGATGATGTCGGTCTGCTCCTCGCCCTCGTCCGGCTCGCGCTGCATCATCGCCTCGATCGAGATCTCGTGATCGGCCAGAATGCGCGTGATGTCGGCGAGCACGCCCGGCTTGTCCTCGACGCGCAGGCGCAGGTAATAGCTGGTGATCACCTCGGACTGCGGCAGGATGGTCAGATCGACCATCGCATCCGGCTGGAAAGCCAGATGCGGCACGCGGTGTTCGGGGTCGGCGGTGTGCATGCGCGTGACATCGACGAGGTCGGCGATGATCGCCGAAGCGGTCGGCTCGGCGCCCGCGCCCTTGCCGTAGTAGAGCGTGGCGCCGACGGCGTCGCCCTTGACCAGCACGGCGTTCATCGCGCCTTCGACGTTGGCGATCAGGCGCTTGGCCGGAATCAGCGTCGGGTGCACGCGCAGTTCGACGCCCTCGGCGGTGCGCTTGGTGATGCCGAGCAGCTTGATGCGATAGCCGAGCTGTTCGGCATACTTGATGTCG
>CAIXAY010000043.1 GCA_903917505.1 uncultured beta proteobacterium
CCGTTTGCCGCAATTTTCAAAAGGGAAATTCTAGCCGATTTCGACCCCTCGTTGGCGGTAAAATAGCCGCTTTGCGTTATCTGATAGCTCTGTCATGATCTGGAAACCGCACGTCACCGTCGCTGCCGTGATCGAACGCGAAGGCAAGTTCCTGCTCGTCGAAGAAGAAACCGACGAGGGCGTCCGCTTCAACCAGCCGGCCGGCCACCTCGAATGCCGCGAGGCGCTCTGCGATGCGGTGATCCGCGAGGTGCTCGAAGAGACCGCCTACACCTTCGTGCCACAGGCGCTGGTCGGCGTCTATAACTGGCGCAACGAGGACAAGGACATCACTTATCTGCGTTTCGCCTTTGCCGGCGAGGTCACCGGGCACGATGCGGCGCGAGCGCTCGACGCCGGCATCATCGCCGCGCGCTGGCTCAGCGTGGACGAAATCCGCGCCCTCGCGGGCCGCCACCGCAGCCCGCTGATCCTGCGCTGCATCGAGGACTGGCAGGCCGGACGCCGTTTTCCGCTCGACCTGATCGCGCATTTTTCATGAACTGGGCCGGCGGCCTCCTCATGCTCTGCGCGCTGACCGCCGCAGCCGACGAAAAGGTCTCGATCTGCTACAACTACGGTTGTCATGCGCAGGCCGAGGTCGTCTATAGCGACGCGCAGTTGAACGAGATCGGCCTGCTCCTCGGCGGCGCGCAGGATGCCGCGCAGGAGCGCGCGGTGCTCGGCGTCGCGATCGGCCGCCTGCTCGGCTGGGCCGGGGAGCAGTCGCCGATCAAGGCCGATCGCGGCGGCAACTACGCCGACGACGGGGTGAACGGCAGAATGGATTGCATCGACCACTCGACGACCACGACGCGCCTCCTGCAGATGATCGAGCGGCGCGGCGGTCTGCGCTATCACCGCGTTCTGGAGCGCGTCAGGCGACGCTTCCTGATCTTCGAGCACTACTCGGCGCAGATCGAGGAAGTCGCGCCGGCGAAAGCCGGGGAGTTGCCCGGGCACTACGTGGTCGATAGCTGGTTTTTTGATAATGGTCGGCCGGCGGCAGTGATGCCGCTGTTGCGCTGGCAATGGGGAGCGAGTCCGGATGTCGATGACTGAGCGCGGGACCGTGGTGGTCGGTTTATCCGGCGGCGTCGATTCGGCGGTGGCGGCGCTGCTCCTGAAAGCGCAGGGCTGGAAGGTCGTCGGCCTGTTCATGAAGAACTGGGAGGACGACGATGACGACGAGTACTGCTCGTCGCGCGAAGATCTGATCGACGTCATGAGCGTCGCCGACAAGATCGGCATCGACGTCGAGGTGGTCAATTTCGCCGCCGAATACAAGGAGCGCGTTTTCGCCGAATTCCTCCGGGAATACCAGGCCGGGCGCACGCCCAATCCCGACGTCCTATGCAATTCGGAAATCAAGTTTCGCGCCTTCCTCGAGCACGCCATGCAGATGGGCGCCGACAGGATCGCCACCGGCCATTACGCCGGCGTGCGGGAATTCCAGGGCGCTTTCCAGTTGCTCAAGGCCGAGGACGGCAGCAAGGACCAGAGCTATTTCCTGCACCGCCTGAACCAGCAGCAACTTGCCAAGACGCTGTTTCCGCTCGCCGACCTGTACAAGCGCGAGGTGCGCAAGATGGCCGAGGAAGCCGGCCTGCACGTTGCCGCCAAGAAGGATTCGACCGGCATCTGCTTCATCGGCGAGCGGCCGTTCAAGGAATTCCTGCTGCGTTACCTGCCGCGCGCCACGGGCGAGATCCGCTGCCTCGATGATGACAAGGTCATTGGCGAGCACGACGGCCTGGCCTTTCACACGATCGGCCAGCGCAAGGGCCTGCACATCGGTGGCACGAAGAAGTATGCCAAGGGCGGGGAGCACGACGCCTGGTTCGTCGCCGGCAAGGACATCGCCGCCAACGTCCTTTACGTCGTACAGGGACACGATCATCCGGCGCTGCTCGTCGAAGAGTTGCGCGCCGAGCAGCTGTCGTGGATTTCCGGCGAGATGCCGCACACCCACTGGGTCTACGGCGCCAAGACGCGCTACCGCCAGGCCGACGCGCCATGCGAGATCGAGACGGTCGATGCAGCGTCCTGCCTGATCAAATTCGCCGCGCCGCAGTGGGCGGTGACGCCGGGGCAATCGGCAGTGGTCTACGAGAGCCGGGTCTGCCTGGGTGGCGGGGTGATCGTTTGAAATTTGCCAAGACCATGGCATAACATGCCGCCGAAACTGCCTCTGCGCGCCGTGCTGTGCAGCGTAGCGCTCGCCGCGCTCGGCTATCTCGGGCTGTCCCTGTGGGCCGGGTGGCGCGCGGTGCTGGCGGCGGTCGTTCAAGTCGGCCCGGCGGTGTTGATCGGACTGCTCGCGCTGTCGCTCAGCAATTACCTGCTGCGCTTCGTGCGCTGGTCGCGTTACCTTGCGCTGCTCGACGCGCCGGTCGCCTGGCGCATCAACCTGCCGGTTTATTTTTCCGGCTTCGCTCTGACC
Source organism: uncultured beta proteobacterium (assembly GCA_903917505.1). The sequence goes on from CAIXAY010000043.1 coordinate 2,483, forward strand.
ACCAGCCCGGGCAAGCTCGGCGAAATGCTGCGCTCGGTCCTGCTCAAGGCGCACGGCGTTCCGGCACCGGCCAGTGTCGCCGCTTTCTTCGCCGAGCGCTTCAGCGATCTCCTGTCCATTCTTGTGCTGACCGCCGTCGGCCTGTGGGCCTACGCGCCGGCGCGGCCGGTGGTCGGGCTGGCCCTGGCCGCGGTGTTCGCTGCGCTGCTGCTCGTGCAATGGACGCGCCTGATCGCGGCGATCGACCGTTGGGCCGCCGCGCGCGTTGAAAAATGGGCGAAGCTCATCGTGCACCTGTGCGACGTCGTCCTGCATTTTCGCCGTTGCTTTGGCCTCTCGGCGCTGGCCATGGGCTTGTGCATCGGCGTCGTCGCCTGGTTCGCCGAAGGCTTCGGCTTTTGGTGGCTGCTCGGCGCGCTCGGCAATGCCTTGCCGCTGCCGACGGCCGTCTTCATCTATGCCTTCGCCATGCTCATCGGCGGCCTGTCCTTCCTGCCGGGCGGGCTGGGCAGCAGCGAAGCGGTGATGATCGCGCTGCTCGCGGGCAACGGTTTTCCGGCCGCGGCGGCGGTCACGGCGACGCTGATCTGCCGGCTGGCCACGCTGTGGTTCGCGGTTGCGCTCGGCGCGGTGTTTCTGGCGAGGCAGCGCTGATATGCTGAAGTCATGGGGGCAGCTGCCGGCGCGAGCGGCGCGTGAAGAGCGCTGGTGGGCCGACCGTGCTGCGGCGCTGCCTTCGACCGGCAGCACGCTGCTCGCTTACGGCAACGGGCGCAGTTATGGCGACCTGTGCCTGAACAGCGATGCGACGCTGCTGCATACGCGCGGCATGGATCGCTTCATCGCCTTCGATCCGGCCAGCGGCGTCCTGCGCTGCGAGGCCGGCGTCCTGCTCTCGGAAATTCTCGCGCTCTTCGTGCCGCGCGGCTGGTTCCTGCCGGTGACGCCGGGGACTTGCCATGTCACGCTCGGCGGCGCCGTCGCCAGCGATGTGCACGGCAAGAACCATCATCGCGCCGGCAGCTTCGGGTGTCACGTGCGCTGCTTCGAACTGCTGCGTTCGGACGGGACGCGCCGTCTTTGCTCAGGCCAGGAGAACGCCGAGTGGTTCGCCGCGACCATCGGCGGTCTGGGCCTTACCGGCCTGATCACCTGGGTCGAGATCGAACTCAAGGCGATCGCCGGCACCGGCATCGCCGTCGACAACTCGCGCTTCGAGGGGCTCGACGAGTTTTTCGCGATCAACGCGGCAGCCGAGGCCGGGCACGAATACACGGTGGCCTGGATAGACTGCCTGGCGGCGACGCCGCGCGGCATCCTGATGGCCGGCGACCACGCCGCGCCCGACGGGGCGGCGGAGGGTTCGCGTGCGCCGCGCGCGCCTTTGCGCCTGCCCCTGGCGCCGCCGAATCTGCCGGTTTCCCTGATCAACGAGTTGTCGCTGCGCGCCTTCAATCAGCTCTATTACCATCGCCGCCTGCCGGCGCGATCGCTCGTGCACTACCTGCCCTTCTTCTACCCGCTCGACAGCATCGCGCACTGGAACCGCCTCTACGGGCGGCGCGGTTTCTTTCAGTACCAGTTCGTCTTGCCGCTGGCCGAGCGCGCGGCGCTCGCCGAGATCCTGCGCGACATCGCGGCGAGCGGCCAGGGCTCGTTTCTCGCCGTGCTGAAAACCTTCGGCGCGGCGACCAGCCCAGGCCTGCTCTCCTTCCCGATGCCGGGCGTGACGCTGGCCCTGGATTTTCCGAATCACGGGGCGGCCACGCTGGCGCTGTTCGATCGTCTCGACGCCATCGTCGGCGCGGCCGGCGGGCGGCTTTATGCGGCCAAGGATGCGCGCATGAGCGGCGAATTTTTCCGGCGCAGCAATCCGCGCCTCGATGAATTTCTTCCGTACATCGATCCGCAGTTTTCGTCGGATTTCGCGCGCCGCGTCATGCCGTGAATTCAAACGAAATTGACCACGAAGAAGACGAAGAAGAATCCATGATTTATGCTAATGATCTTGCTTCGCGCCCTTCGTGTTCTTCGTGCTTGGCCAAAGAGGTTTCACAATGCAAAAGATACTGATCATCGGTGCGACCTCGGCGATCGCCGAAGCGACGGCGCGCATCTGGGCGGCGCGCGGCGACGCGCTGTTCCTGGTCGGGCGGCGCAGCGAGCGCCTGGCCGTGATTGCCGCCGACCTGCGCGTGCGCGGCGCCGCTTCAGTCGCTTGCCACACGCTCGATGCCTGCGACCGCGGCGCGCACGCGGCGATGTTCGCGGCGGCTGCCGCGGCGATGGGCGGCATCGATGTCGCGCTGATTGCGCACGGTTCGCTGCCTGATCAGAAAGCCTGCGAAGCCTCGGTCGACAGTACGCTGGCGGAAATCGACACCAACGCGCTGTCGGTCATCGCGCTGGCGACGCGCCTGGGGGAGATCTTCGAGCAGCAGGGCAGGGGCACGCTGGCGGTGATCGGCTCGGTGGCCGGCGACCGCGGCCGCCAGAGCAACTATGTTTACGGAGCGGCCAAGGGCATGGTCGGCATTTTCCTGCAAGGCCTGCGCAACCGGCTTGCCAAGCGCGGCGTGCAGGTGTTGACCATCAAGCCGGGTTTTGTCGATACGCCGATGACGTCAGCATTTACGAAAAATGCGCTGTGGGCGAAACCCGAAGTCATCGCCCGCGGCATCGTGCGGGCCATCGATACGCGGCGCGACGAAATCTACCTGCCGGGATTCTGGCGCGCCATCATGCTGCTCGTCCGGCATATCCCGGAGCGCTTGTTCAAACGGCTTGCGCTCTGACTAGCCGTAATTGACCGGATGCCCGGTCAGCCAGTGCTTGTCGCGCGCGCGGCCGATGCGCTTGCCCGCGCCGTGGGCCATCGCCGAGGTCAGGGGACGCGTCTTCCAGAGGAAGGCGCCGCCGAAACCGATCACCGCACCGAGCAGGCTGCCGGCCAGGACGCCACGCGCCGGCTTGCGCTCGTCGGTCAGAACGCCGAACAGGGCGCCGGCGACGGCGCCTATCGTCGCCGCCTGCCAAGCCTGCTGCGCTGCGACGCGGACGATCGCGCGCTGCTTCGCCGACGCCTGCACCGTCTTGCGCCCTTCCTTGGCGCCTTCCAGGCCCGATTCGACGAGTTCCTTGCCGTAAGCGAGATTCGTCTTGATTTTTTCGGAAATGCTCATTTCGTGATGCTCCTGTACATAGCGTAAAAAACGGGTGCCCATTCCGCACACACTTCGCACCGCAAGGCGGAAGGTCCTTGCCGGCCGCAGCGCCTGCAAACGCCTGACCGAAGCTGCCCTTGACCCGCTACCGTGAATCATAGCGAAAAATCAGCCGCCGCGCTCAAAACCGTGCGCGGGCAAGCGCCTTGCGCCGATGAAAAAGTGCGGACAGCGCTCGGTTTGGCGCGCTTGAACGGTTAGAATATGCGCTGTTTGCCGTCGCGTCCGTCGTGTGTCCACCAAAAAACCAAGGAGAAAATGATGCGCAAGAATATCCTGTTGGCCGGGCTCAGTCTGTTGGCCTGCGCCGCAACGCCCGTTTACGCCGACCACCTGGTGGCGATCGCCGGGCCGATGACCGGCCAGTACGCCTCGGCCGGCGACCAGATCCGCAAAGGCGCCGAAATGGCCATCGCCGACATCAACGCCAAGGGCGGCGTGCTCGGCCAGCCGCTCAAGCTGGAAGTCGGCGACGACGCCTGCGACCCGAAACAGGCGGTGTCGGTGGCCAATGCCATGGTCAACAAGAAGATCGTGTTCATGCACGGTCACTGGTGTTCGAGCTCGACGATCCCGGCTTCCGACGTCTATAACGAGTCGCAGATCCCGATGGCCACCGTGTCGACCAACCCGCAGGTGACCGAACGCGGCCTCAAGAACATCTTCCGCATCATGGGCCGCGACGACCAGCAGGGCCTGGTTGCCGGCAGCTACCTCGCCGATCACTTCAAGGGCAAGAAGATCGCCGTCGTCGACGACAAGAGCGCTTACGGCAAGGGCCTCGCCGACGAAATGGCCAAGGCCATCGAAGCCAGGAAGGTCAAGCTCGCGCTGCGCGAGTCGATCACCGCCGGCGAGAAGGATTATTCGGGCCTGGTCAGCAAGCTCAAATCGGCAGGCGTCGAGGTCATGGCTTTCGGTGGCTACCACACCGAAGTCGCGCTGATCCTGCGCCAGGCGCAGCAGGCTGGCCTCAAGCTGACGGTGATGGGCGGCGACACGATGACCAATTCCGAACTCGTCACGGCGGCCGGCGCGGCCTCCGACAACGTATTGTTCACCTTCTCGCCCGATCCGCGCAAGAACCCGGCCGCCGCCGACATCGTCAAGCGCTTCCGCGACGCCAAGGTCGAGCCCGAAGGCTACGTGATGTACGCCTATGCGGCGATGCAGCTGTTCGCGCAGGCCGCCGAAAAAGCCAAGAGCACGAAGTACGCCGACCTCGAGAAAGCGATGCGCGGCGGCAATTTCGACACGGTGATCGGCAAGCTCTCGTTCGACGCCAAGGGCGACAACAAGCTGCCCGGCTTCATGGTCTATCGCTGGACCGGCGGCAAGTACGACTACGTCGCCAAGTAGATCACGGTCGCGCCGGAATGCGTTCCGGCGCGACTGCGTGAACAGACAAGAAAAGAATTAAATCCGCATCACCCCGTATGGCCGCTGGGCACCACAATAAGCCGCTTTGACCCGTCATTCCGGGCTTGACCCGGAATCCAGTGCCGCACCCCTGGATTCCGGCTTTCGCCGGAATGACGAATGTCATTGGCAAGAACACAGTATTGGAGCAGGGGCATGGCCCTGGCATTACAGCAACTGATCAACGGGCTGACCCTCGGCGCCGTCTATGGCCTGATCGCGATCGGCTACACGATGGTCTACGGCATCATCGGCATGATCAATTTCGCGCACGGCGACATCTACATGGTCAGCGCCTTCATCGCGGTGACCGGCTTCACGCTGCTCGCTTCGCTCGGCGTCAGCTCGGTGCCGCTGGCCATCGTGGTCGTGCTCATCGTCTCGGTGTTATTCACCTCGGTCTACGGTTGGGCGGTCGAACGCACCGCCTACCGGCCGCTGCGCGGATCGTCGCGCCTGGCGCCGCTGATTTCGGCGATCGGCATGTCGATCTTCCTGCAGAACATGGTGCAGCTCACGCAGGGCGCGCGCGTCAAGCCGATTCCGCCGGTCCTAGTCGGCGGCTTCGACCTGCTGAGCATCGACGACTTCACGGTGCACCTCGCCTATTCGCAAGTGCTGATCATCCTCGTCACCGTTATCCTGATGCTGGTCTTCACCTTCGTCATCAACCGCACTTCCTTCGGCCGCCAGCAACGCGCCTGCGAACAGGACCGGACGATGACCGCGCTGCTCGGCATCGACGTCGACCGGACCATCTCCTTCACCTTCATGCTCGGCGCCATGCTGGCCGCGGTCGCCGGCGTGCTGGTGACGGTCTATTACGGCGTCGTCGATTTCTACATCGGCTTCGTGGTCGGCATCAAGGCCTTTACCGCAGCCGTGTTCGGCGGCATCGGTTCCTTGCCCGGGGCGATGCTCGGCGGCATCCTGATCGGCCTGATCGAGGCCTTCTGGGTCGCTTATCTCGCGCCCGAATACAAGGATGTCGCGACCTTCGCCATCCTGATCCTGGTGCTGATGCTGCGACCGTCCGGACTGCTCGGCCGCCCGGAAGTGGAGAAGGTCTGATGAGCGTCGTCGTTCTCGCCCAACACGCTCCGTCAATGCGCGAGCGTTTGAAGGACGCGGCGGCCGTCGCTTTCGTCGCGCTGCTGCTCGGCATCCCGATGATCGGCCTGACCACCGTCGACCAGGGCGGCGCCTTGCACGTCGCGACGCGCTGGCCGGTGCTGGCGATTTTCGTTACGCTGTGTTTCGTCGGCCGGCTGCTCGCGCGTTTCGGCTTTGATCGCCTGCAACTGCGGCGCCGTTCGCGGCCGGCCACCGCCCGCACGCTGCGTGGCCGCGGCGCGCTGACGGCGTGGGTCGGCTGGAGCTGTCTGGGTATTTCGCTGGCCCTGCCGATCATCTTTTCGGATAACCGCTACGTCGTCGATACGGCGACGACGGTGCTGATCTACGTCATGCTCGGCTGGGGACTCAATGTCGTCGTCGGGCTGGCCGGCCTGCTCAATCTCGGTTACGCGGCTTTCTACGCGGTCGGCGCCTATGCCTACGCGCTGCTGTCGACCCAGTTCGGCTGGGGTTTCTGGCAGGCGCTGCCGGTCGCCGGCGCGTTCGCGGCGGCCTTCGGCCTGCTGCTCGGCTGGCCGACGCTGCGCCTGCGCGGCGATTATCTGGCCATCGTGACGCTGGGCTTCGGCGAGATCACGCGCGTCGTCCTCATCAACTGGACCGATCTGTCGAACGGCCCGAACGGCGTCGCCTCGATTCCGCGCCCAACCTTTTTCGGCTTGCCATTCAAGGCAGGGGACGAAGGGGCTTTCGCGTCCTTCTTCGGCATCGAGTTCTCGCCGCTGCACCGGATCATCTTTCTCTACTACCTGATCCTGGCGCTCGCCATGCTCACCAACTTGTTCGTTTCGCGCCTGCGCAAACTGCCGATCGGCCGCGCCTGGGAAGCGATCCGCGAGGACGAGATCGCCTGCCAGGCGCTCGGCATCAACGTGACCAACGTCAAGCTCTCGGCTTTCGCCATCAGCGCGATGCTCGGCGGCTGCGCCGGCGTTTTCTTCGCCGCCCGCCAGGGTTTCATCTCGCCCGAATCATTCACCTTCAACGAGTCGGCGATCGTCCTGGCCATCTTCGTGCTCGGCGGCACCGGCAGCCAGCTCGGCGTCGTGCTCGCCTCGCTGGTGCTCGTGCTGCTGCCCGAACTCGGCCGCGATTTCGCCGATTACCGCATGCTGCTCTTCGGCGCCGCGATGATCCTGATCATGATCTGGCGGCCGGGCGGCATCCTCGCCAAGCGCGAGCCGACCTTGCGTTACAGCGCGCTGCCGCGCGAGGCAGGCGGCCCATGAACGCGCCGTTGCTGCGCATCGAAAACTTGAGCATGCGCTTCGGCGGGCTGATGGCGATCGACGATCTTTCCCTCGACGTTCATGACGCCCGCATCACCGCG
>CAIXAY010000044.1 GCA_903917505.1 uncultured beta proteobacterium
CTGGGCGATCGCGCCGACGACGATTTCCGAAAGCGCGGTGGCGATGCGCAGCCAGATCGACAGGAGGCTCGCCAGCAGCGCGAGCCCGAGCCACAGCGCCGCCAGCAGCCAGGTTTCGGTCATTGCGCCGCCGCGCCGATGACGCCGAACTCGACCGGCGTCTTGACGTAGAAGAGATGCACGGCTTCGGCCTCGAGAAAATCGAACAGGCGTTTCGCTTCTTCCTCGCTGACCGCCATCACCACTTCCTGCGGCTGGTCGGCGAGTTCGAAGAAGTGCGCCGAATGGATGCGGCGATGCTGGCCGTAGCCCTCGCTGCCGGCGACGATGGTCGCGCCGCGCACCCCGAGGTCGCGTGCGGCGAGCATCAGCCACTCGGCCATCGGCTGGTGTTTGTGGCGGCGATCCTGCTGGGTGAAAAAGGTGATCTGATAGCCTTTCATCCTTGCCTCCTCACGAATGTTTGAGCAGCTGCCAGGTGGCGAGCCCGGCCAGGGTCATCAGCAGCGAGCCGCTGACGTGGGTGGCGATGGCGCCCATCGCCCAGCTCAAGCGCCCTTCCTGCAGCAGCGTAACGACTTCCGCCGAGAAAGTGGAGAAGGTCGTCAGGCCGCCGCAAAAGCCGGTGATGATGAACAGGCGCCACTCCGGTGAAATGTCGGGCGCATAGGCGAAATAGGCGACGGCGAGGCCGATGATGTAACCGCCGATCAGATTGGCCATCAGCGTGCCCGGCGGCAGCGAAGGGAAGAAACTGTTGAGCTTGGCGCCGAGCTGCCAGCGCAGAAGGGCGCCGAGGGCGGAGCCCAATGAAATTGCGAGAATCGATTTCCACATAATCCTGTCCGTATTGTTTGGCTATTCTTGGACAAGAGTTGCGCCTACGCCTCCCATCCGGGTTGCAGCGTAGGCATCATCAGCGCCGAACGGGACTCGGTGCGGTTAAGGGAGGCATGCCATCTCCACGAGCGACAAAGTATATCCGCCGCTTCCGGATTAGGCAAACCGCATGTCGCAGTGACGGCGCATCGCTTGCTACAATGACAACGGCCAGTCCAATCAAGATCAACAGCCCGCCGCCGCGAAGCAATCGACCATGAACATCAGAGAAGCCAGCGCCGAAGATCTTGCCACAGTCGCCATGCTGATCCGCGAGACCAACAAGGATGTCGCGGAACGATTTGGCCTCAGCGCCGACAATGCCCCGAAGCATCCGTCCTTCTGTACCGTCGCCTGGGTGCAATCCGATTTCGAACGCGGCGAGCGCTACTTCATCCTCGAAGAAGATTCGGCGCCGATCGCCTGCGTCGCCTACGAGAATCCGAGCGCCGGCCTCGCCTACCTGAATCGCCTGTCCGTATTGCCCGCGCATCGCCGCCGCGGCGTCGGCGCCCGCCTTGTGCAGCACATCATCGGGCTCGCCCGCGCCGCGTCCATAAAAACCATAAGCATCGGCGTCATCGGCGAGCACGACGAGCTGCAGCGCTGGTATCGAAGCATGGGCTTCGTCGATGGCGAAACCAGGCGCTTTGCGCACCTGCCGTTTTCGGTGAAATACATGTCGTATGCCGTTTGAAATCGGCGCGGGAACCTCCCTCCTGCAGGCGCGTCTACGCGACTTCCGCTAGGCCGAGGGGGTGCTCATGCAGATTTCACGCGTCTTCATCGCCGCGCTGGCGGCGCTTTCACTTTTCGCCACGACCGCCCCGGCGCAAGCCGGCGTCGACAGGCTCTACATCCTCAATTGCGGCGAAGGCGTCGCCGGCGACATTTCCCGCTGGTCGCCGGGCGTCAACGTCGGCAAGCCCATGGATTTCGCCGACAACTGCTACCTGATCCACCACACGCAGGGTTGGCTGCTTTGGGACACCGGCATCGCCGACGCCGTCGCGGCGTTGCCCGACGGGCAAGCGCCGGCCGATCCGCGGGCGATCCACTGGCGCCGGCCGAAGACGCTGGCGAGCCAGCTCGAGCAGATCGGCGTCAAGCCGGGCGACATCAAATTCGTCGCGGTTTCGCACACGCACCCCGACCACATCGGCAATGTCGAGATGTTTCCGCAAGCGATGCTGCTGGTGCAAAAGGCCGAGTACGAATGGCCAGACGCCAGCAATGCGCCGCGCTTCAAACCCGAACACCCGGCGACCCGGCTGGAAGGCGATCGCGACGTCTTCGGCGACGGCAGCCTGACGCTCATCGCGACGCCCGGACACACCCCAGGCCACCAGTCCCTGCTGGTGAAATTGCCGAAGAGCGGCGCGATCGTGCTCTCGGGCGACGCGACCCACTTCCGGAGCAACTGGGATAATCGCGTCGTTCCCTCGATGAACGCCGACAAGGACAAGACGTTGGCGTCGATGCAGCGCATCGCCGACGTGCTGGCCACGGAGCATGCGCAGCTGTGGATCAACCACGACAAGGCGCAGCGAGACGGCCTGAAGATGGCGCCCGAATATTACGAGTGAAGCCCGCTTTGGAATGCCCGGAAAAACTTCCAGGTCATTGGATCGCGCAGTGCGCTGTCAGCGATTCCCGAAAATCCGCAACTCTTCTCGCACGAAGCGATTGCCTGAGCCGAGAATACGCGGCTGCTCGTCGATGATGGTCCGGCTGGTGGCTTTGAGCGGGCTGGTGCCGGTGCTGCGCTTCTTGGTAACGACTGTGATCGTACGTGCGGGACGCACAATTTCTTTTTCAACTTGCATTGGTCTCTCTTGTGATTTGAGGGGGATTGAGCGCGTGGTGGTGATATGGACCACGCGCTCCGGGTGTGCATCGAACTGAATGACCGTTCGGCGGCGCGTAGCGCCCATGACTGCACATCGTTGGCTTAGTCCTCACGGTGGCTGATTAGTTTCATAAATCGTCGGCGAGCCTTCGCGAGGAGCTGATTTCATCGCGCATCAGATTCGCCATCAAAACCTCGCTCGAAGCCTAGGCCCGAGCCGCGTTGCGCTGTTCGTTCCTGAGCGGCGAAGCGCTCGCCAATGGCTGCATAGTCATGCTCGTCGCTTCTGTAGCTGCATTCCCTGGCCGTCCTTCGCTTGCCGGCGGCATCGAAGAATTCCTTGCCGTCTCGATCAGATCCCATGGCTATCTCCTATTTGAGGACAAGACTGCATCGATACCGGCGCGACTTCGGTGCGGCAGCGCACACGAGCCGCCATTCAGGAATTTGAGCGCCGCTGCGAACCGGATTCTGCGTACGGTGGCGCACGGAAAATAATTCGCCACCGAGTATTGTCGCCAACGATGAAATGGCATGACTCGCGACATGGACGGCACTTGGTTCTGCTCAAGGGAATTGATCGATGAGCAACCATTCTCAGCCACGAGAAGGTCTTGCGGTCTTCATGCATTACTTTCCTGGAGCCTTGCCATGATTGAACTGTTGTCCTTATTGATCGCTTCATTCCTGGCCACGTCGATCGGCATCGGCATCTCAAGCACGGCAAGCACGGCGCACGAGAATGCGCTGATGACGAAAATGAATGCCAAACTCGATTTCAAGCTTGCCGAAAGCAGAGCCGACGCGGACTACAAGGTCGCAATCTCGGATTGCAAGAGAAAACCCGCCAGCGACAAGATGCATTGTCTGGACGAGGCCAGGAACGTCGATGCAAGACTGATTGTGGCCGCAAGAGAGAAGATGAACAAGGCTGTTACCGCGGACGCGGTGCCAAAAACAGGCCCGGGACTTCCATCGCACTTGCCGCTGGACTATCCCTGAGAGCGAAGATCGCGGCGTATCCGCAGGTCTTCGCAGACTGTGGTGAAAACCCGATTGATTGCAAGCTGGACCAGACTTCGATCGGCGCGGGCCTTGTCTTGCTTGATTGGTGATGCGCTCCGGCCGAAGCGGCAATTCCTGGCCGCGGCTATTGACCCAGCGGACTCGCAGGAACGCGTTCCCATCCGGCCGCGCAGCTTTGCACGTAGGGGTAATAGGCCTGGCTATCACGGCAGAAGTACCACGAGGCCATTGCAGGAACCGCCATGGCCTGCTGTGGAGGCTGTACGTAAGCGGGTTGCACGTAGATCGGCGCCGGCGGTTCATAGGGAGAGGGGTAAGGATTCTGATAGGGGTATGGATACGAATATTGGTAAGCGGATTGCGCTGCCAAGCCGAATATCGCAGCGCCGACGACCAGACCTCCCAGGCCCCAGCCGCCACCGTGACCGCCACCATGACCGTGTTGGGCATAGACGGGCGAGGATAAAGTGGCTGCAAACACAAGCGCAGCCAAACCGGATTTCAGTGATGCCTTCATGATGGATTCCTTGGAATTCCGTACGGACCTTGATGTTCGTGCCAAGTGTGGATTGTGCGCATCAGCGCCTTGAACTGTCTGTGCGCCAGCAGACCTACATGACACGCCAGACAGCAGCCTGTGTCTCTTGCGCGTCTGCTCCGCCGATCGTCGAACGGCAGCATGACTATGTTGCATACCGCACAGTAATATTGGCCGCAACGGCATAAGATTCCCGCTCGAACCGGGACAGGACCAGAGCGCCAGTATTCGAGTTGCCCGGGCCGCCTTTTAAAAAAAACGAACACCACTACATTCAAGTCAAACAGCACGATGTAGCTGTGATCTACCGTTAGGGAGAAATTTCGTCATGACCACTTTGTTCGATCCAATTCGCTTTGGAAATATCGCTGCTTCGAGTCGCATCGTCATGGCGCCGTTAACGCGAAACCGGGCCGGTGCCGGGCACGTGCCGACGGCACTGATGGCCAGCTACTACGAGCAGTGCGCCACGGCCGGACTGATCGTCACCGAGGCCACACAGATCTCGCCTGAAGGCCAGGGCTATCTCGATACGCCGGGAATTTACAGCGCCGAACAGATCGAAGGCTGGCGCCAGGTGACCGGCGCCGTGCACGCAAAAGGCGGAAAGATCGTGCTGCAACTGTGGCACGTCGGCCGCATCTCGCACGTCTCCTTGCAAGCGGACGGGCAGCGGCCCGTCTCCAGCACGGCGCGCCGTGCGAACGGCAAGACCTTTACCGCAAAATGTTTCGAGGACGTCTCCGAACCTCGTGCGCTTGGGCTCGACGAGTTGCCGCGCATCGTTTCGGACTACCGCCAGGCCGCACGAAATGCCGTCAATGCGGGCTTCGATGGTGTCGAGGTGCATTGTGCCAACGGCTATCTGCTGGAGCAATTCCTGCGCGACAGCATCAACGACCGGACCGATAGCTATGGCGGGTCGCAGGCCAACCGCGCGCGTCTTCCGCTCGAAGTGGTGAATGCGATCGTTGCGGAAATTGGCGCCGGCCGCACCGGCTTGCGCATTTCTCCCGTGACGCCGGCCAACGATGCCCAACAGGACAGCGATGCGCAGGGCCTGTTCAATTATTTCGTCGGCCAACTCGCGCCGCTGAAACTGGCATTCATTCACGTCGTCGAGGGCGCCACGGGTGGCGCCCGTGATGTGGCGGCATTCGACTATGCGGCACTGCGCAAGATATACAAGACCAACAACGAACATGGCGCATGGATCGTCAACAATGGCTACACCCGGGCCATGGCGATTGATGCGGTCGCCAGCGGCAAGGCCGACATGGTGGCCTTCGGCAGGCTTTTCATCAGCAATCCCGACCTCGTAAAACGGCTGCGTCTTGATGCGCCGCTCGACGTATTGGACAGCGCCACCTTATACGGGGGCGGCGCCGCAGGCTACACCGACTACCCGGAGCTGGAACAGGCAACGATCTGAAGAGGGCGGCAGCGGGAATGCCCGACGATTGCAGCAGCCAATCAATTCGACCGTCGGGCGGCAATCCGTTGCCGCGTGCCGCTCATTGATTTGCGTTCCAGTGGCGATCGACGCGATCCCAGGCGGCACGCGCTGCCGGCCTTATCTCCTGCCAGTCTGGGTCGAGTTCCGATTTGCTGAGAATGTATTCCGCCAGCAATTGCGGTTCAGCTTCTTCAAATGTGCGCCCATCGTGGCGGACACGGCCTTTCCATCCGGCGCGAAAGCCCGGAGCATAGTATTCGTAGGCCCTGCCCTCGACATAGTAGGGTTCGCGGACGTAGGTCTCTCGCCAGAACACTTCTTCCGCAGTGGGATTGACTTCCTCGGCCGTGTCCTTGCCTACCAAGCCGCCTATCACTGCGCCCGCCACCGCGCCAATCACCGCGCCTACCGGGCCCGCTGCCGTCCCGAGGGCGGCTCCGGAAAGCCCGCCGAAAACCGCGCCGGCGCCCGTGCCGAGCGGGTGAGCGCCCGGCGTTCCGGTGATCGGATCGCGATTCAGATCTTCCTCGTTAGCCACGACTTTTCTCGTAATCAATTCCGACATTCCCGTTCTCCTTTATCGATTGGCAGCACTTCGCGTTATCGCTTCCACCCTGACCGGAACGCCGAATCTTGTCTGTGCGCTGGAACACCCGGCCGCAACGGCCAACTCCCGAATCGACTTATGGAGAAGCCGAATACCTCCAGCAATGATTTAGCGATAGCGCGTCGATAGGAACCGGGCAGCGTTGCAGGCCGCCCGGTCGGGATCCGAGATCAAAGACGGCAGATGCTCGACGGGTTCAGCCGTCGCGATTATCGGTGAGCGCCTTGAGGACTGGCGAAAAGAATTCGCGACGAGCCAGGACGATCACGATCACCGCCGTCGAGAAAATGAAAAGCCATGGCGAAACCATCCACGACATGACCGCCATCCCGAAATAGTAGGCGCGCAGCCCGCGATTGAAGTCATTTCCGGCACATGAATTTACCGCTGCGAATTTCTGCGCCTGCTTTTCCAGCTCTTCCGCATCGGCTTCTTGCGGGACAGACCCCAAGGTGATCGAGAGAAGATTGAATTGACGCAAGGACCAGGTGAATTTGAAATAGGCAATGACAAACACGCCCATCAGGATCAACAGCTTGAGCTCGGCAGACTCTCGCGAGATCACGCGCGAGAAGGGCAACTCCGATGCTGCCGACATGAGCTGGTCCATTGTTCCAAGCGCCGCGAACAAGGCGGCAATGATATAGATCGAGGTGTTTGCATAAAAAGACAAGCTCGGCAGCAGGTTGCCGATCAAAGCCACATCGACGATGCGCGGGTTTCGCGCCAGCATGACGCGCCCCCATCCCAGGCGAAGTTTGTGGGTTTCTTCGTGCAGCGTCGTGCGGCCGCTCCATCCGCGTTCGACGAACTGCTCATAGCCGAACCAGCAGGCGAGAAACCATACGAAAGCAATCCAGTCGAGCAAATAAAACTTCGCTAAGAAAGTCGCAAGAGACATAAGCAAACCATTCCGTCAGGGCCAATATTGTCAATCCGGGATTATAGACGGGCCAATTCGAATTCGCGTTGGTGAAACTCTTCCGACCACATCCCAATCGAATAGCCTCTGGTCATTCGGAGGCGAAAGTCTTTGTGGCGAACGATGACGCCGAACACGCCATTCCAGGCAAATACTCAAGCGTGGCAATTGGATTCCAACAATTTGACGAGGAATGGGATACATACCATTCCGGCCCTGACGATGCGGACCGTTCTGGACCTGTTCGATCGATGCTGATCTTGAAAATCTTGTCTGAAGCCACGCGGCGATACATTCATGACAATAATTTGATCGCATCGCCGGTTGTGCCTAAGATTGCCTGCGTGAATCAACCCTGAGCGGAGCGGCCACGCATGCACATTGCCATCCTCACCTTCGAAGGCTTCAACGAACTCGATTCGCTCATCGCGCTCGGCATCCTCAATCGCGTCAAGAAGCCGGATTGGCGCGTCTCGATCGCCAGCCCGACGGCGCGAGTCCGGTCGATGAATGGCGTGGTGCTCGAAGCGCAGGACTCTCTTTGCGAAGCGGTGCAGGCCGATGCGGTGATTGTCGGAAGCGGAATGCGGACGCGGGAAATTGTCGCCGATGCAAGGCTGATGGCCCAGTTGCAACTCGACCCGACGCGGCAACTGCTGGGCGCACAATGTTCGGGCACGCTGATCCTGGCCAGGCTCGGCCTGCTCGACGCCATTCCGGCCTGTACCGACCTGATCACCAAACCGTGGGTTCAGGAAGCCGGTGTCCGGGTTCTCGACCAGGCTTTTTTTGCCCGCGACAACATCGCCAGCGCGGGCGGCTGCCTTGCTTCGCAGTATCTCGCCGCTTGGGTGATCGCCCGGCTGGAGGGCATCGAAGCGGCGATGGCTGCGATGCATTACGTCGCGCCGGTGGGGGAAAAGGACGAGTACATTGAACGCGTGTTGCGAAATATCACCCCCTACATGAACGAGACGCGGGCCTGACCATGTTTATCCCGAACAGCTTCCGAGAGAACCGAACCGAGAACCTGCATGCGCTGATTCAGGCGCAGGCGTTTGGCCTCCTGATAACGCATGGCGCGAGCGGCCTGCAGGCGAGCCTGATCCCCTTCGTGCTGTACCCCGACGAAGGGGATTGCGGTGTGCTGCGCGCGCATCTGGCGAGGGCCAATCCGCACTGGCAGGAAATCGATGGGCACAGCGAGTGCCTCGTCATCTTTCAGGCAGAAAACGGCTATGTCACGCCCTCGTGGTATCCGGGCAAGCGGGAAACACATCGTGCGGTCCCGACCTGGAATTACATCGCCGTCGAAGTCCGCGGCACGCCGTCGGTTCTTCAGGACGCGGCGTGGCTGCGTCGACAATTGGAGGACCTGACTCGCTGCCACGAAGGGCGAAGGCCGCAACCCTGGTCACTCGATGACGCACCGGCCGATTACATTGCCGCCCAGATGAAGGCCATCGTCGGCATCGAGATCCCGATCAGGCATCTCGAAGGCAAGTGGAAGCTGAGCCAGAACAAGAATGCGGACGACCGGCTGGGCGTTATCGCCGGCCTGCGCGATGAAGGCGATCCGCACAGCAATCTCGAGCTGGCAGAGCGCGTCGAAGAAAGTCACCGGAAGACCCCGTAGCGGCCCTCATCCTCTTTCCAGGCGGCCACGCAGCGTAGGCAATCCTGCATTCCTGGCGCCATTCCTTGCAGACGAATACCTGCGAGCAAATACAAGGCGACTTAGCCAGGAATCATGCCGGCAGGAACACCCCTTGGCTCGATTCGCCTTGATCTGTACCGAAGCTATGCTGCCTTGCGCATACTGCGCGCGGCCCTCTTGAGGTCTCTGAAATGCTCCGGTTCATGGCTCTTCAGATATTCAAGAACCTCGAAGTCTTCACGCTTGATGCGATGAATATCAACGTGCTCGACATGAACCAGACGAAGCAATTCGCCGACCGGCTTGGGAATCTTGCGTCCGCTTTCATAGCGCGATCCGCCGCTTTGGGTGACGCCAACCTGTGACCAGAACTGCATTTGATTCAAGCCGAGCTTCTGACGGATGGTTCTTGGTGCCGCGGGGTCAAGATAGGGGCTGGGGTGTCGCATGGCTGATCCTTTCCTCAACTATTCAGTGGATAGAAACGTGCTTTATGGCACACGGCTCCCTGCGTCAGCTTAGACCATTACTAAAGTAATAGTTCCGGAATGACTCTTCAATGGCATGGGCCCATCGTTCTCATGCGTTTCCTTGATTTGCGAAGCAAACCACGCGGCGCGAAGTCAGGTGGAACGAAGCGATCCTACGAACACGCAGAAGCCAAGGCGCGGTCAAGATGATCCCTTATGGCGCGGAACAGGGCCGCTGCCGTGTCGGCCGCCGCGGCGTACTCGCTTCTCGGGCACGCAGTCTCGGCGAAGCGCAGGAAGCCCTCCCAATTCTCGCGCGATCGGTCGCCGGCGCCGCTGAAGAACTCGATCGGCAATTTCCCGTCATGAAGCGCGCGCAAGTTCCTGGCGATGAATTGTCCGCCCTGGCTTGAACCCTCGAGCGTGTAAAGGATACCGATCAGCGCGCCGATGCCCGGCGCCGGGGAAAACTTGCCGCAGAAGCGAACCGGACTACGCCCGAGCGCAGCCAGATCCGCGGCCAGGGCCGGCAGTTTGCGGCGCGGACGATAGTCAAACAAGCCGGGGTTCTGCGCAAGAAAGTCGAAAATCCACGCCTCCGCCTGTGCATAGATGCCGTGCAGGGCAGCGAGCGCATCGCCGTATTGAATCACGCTGAGATCGGGTCGGAGCAAGGGCGCCAGCACCGGGTGATGATCCAAAGAATGATGCGGCAGTTTGGTCGCCATCCGGAGCTGGCGATGCAGTTCCGACGGCGCGGGCGCGTCTCTCATGGTCGGCCTATAGCAGTTCGCGTCATGGCAAGCCCGCCGGCGGAAATCCGCCGATTGCCGTGAGACGTGGCGAGAAATGACACGGCCGGCTGCGGCATCCCTGTATATAATTACCGGCAAATATGCCAAGCTCTTCAAGGATAGCGCCAAACGCGCGAGGAATCGGGGCGGCCCCTGAATTTCTCTTTCCGGAAAGCACGTCAGATCGCAGGCCACTATCAATGCCGAGTCCGTTCCACCCGCTCAGCAACGACGCATCCGGGAATCATCCCTTGCCGTCCGACGAGCGCGAGATCGAAGCCGTGTTGCGCGCGGGACGACGGTGTTATGCGGCGCATCCCTATTTCGCCGAGCGCTATGGCGAGCGGGGCGAGGCGTTCACGCGATCGGATGGCGGCTACCTGGCAACGCTGGCGGACCATCCGCAGAGCCATGTCGAAAGCCAGGTGACCTGGCTGGCCGGCATACTGGCCAGTCGCGGCATGCCGCGCTGGTTGATGGAAGCGCATCTGGAATTGCTTTGCGAAGAATTGTCGGCGGCGATTCCCGCGCGGGCGCAGGACTACCGCAAATTGCAGCAGGCAGCTTTCCTGCTGCGCGACGCACGCTGCCGCTGGCTATCCCAGGCCGACTTCGACACCTTGGCAGCGGCGTTCGAGTCGAGTTCGGGCGGCGGCCTGCGCAATGCCGGCGGGCTCGTGCCTGCCGCGGTCTGCGATGCGTGCTGCGGGCTGGCCGAGGCGATACCGAGCCTGACCGCTTGGCTGGCCGACGAGCGCCGCTTCTCCTCACAGTGGTGTTCCGCCGTCGCGCAAACCGTGGCGCGTGCCCAGGCGCTGGTCTCTCGGAAATCCGGAGCATCGGCATGAACGGCGCGCCGGCTATTGCCGAAGAAGGCTACCGGACCTATCTGAAAGCACTTCTTGCCGGTGACCGGTACGCCTGTGCTGACATCTTTCAGGATCTGCTGCGGCAAGGGGTTTCGCTGAAAACGCTCTATCTCGATTTGGTGCAACGCGCCATGTATGAAGTGGGAACGCTGTGGGAGCGCAACCGCGTCTCCGTAGCGACCGAACATCTGGCGTCGGCAACGACCGAGATGGTGTTGACGACGGTCTATCCGCTGCTGTTTTCGCGACCGCACAAGGATTTGCGCGCCATCATCACCTGCGTGCCGAACGAATATCACCAGATCGGCGCACGCATGGTTGCGGATTTCTTCGAGCTGCAGGGCTGGCACGGCTTTACCCTGGGCGCGAATACCCCGACCGACGGCCTGTTGCAGATGATCGGCGAGCGCGAACCGGACCTCGTCGGCTTTTCCATGAGCATGCTTTTCAATCGCACCCAACTCGAGCTGATGGTCGCGGCGGTCAGCCAGCGCTTCCCGACGCTCAGGCTGCTGATCGGCGGCCGCGCCTTCCAGGGGCCCGACGGCCGGCAGGCGCGCGAACAAATCAGGGACCGTTTCCGTGGCCTGAGCTATCTTGAGTCCCTCAATGACCTCGAGGACTATCTCAGCCGTGGCTGAACCGCTCTTTCCCCCATTCATGAACGACGATGCGATCAAGCGCATCGTGTGGAATCACGCGTCATTGATCGTGCTGCGCCTGAACGCTGCGGCACAGGTTGTCGAGTGCAACCCGTTCGCGGCGCAACTGACCGGCAAGGACCTGACGGGCCTGCCGCTTGAACAGATCGTCATCGATCTTTCGGCGAAACCGAGGCCCATCGATATCGGCGTGCTGACCGGCCGCGAAACCGCGACCCGCTTTCAATGGCCCACCGCGGCCTGTTTGCCCGTCAATGTGCTCTTTCGCTTCCTGGCGGCGGCCCCCGGCGAGGTGCTCGCCATCGGCTGGGTCGACACGCTGGAATTGATCGGCTTGCAGCAACAGCTGATCAAGTTCAACAACGAGGTGAGCGCCGCTGCGCGCGCCACGCTCAAGGATGCCCAGTTCGAGATGGGGCGACAGGCGGAAACCAATCGCCGCATCCTCGAGGCGGCGGGCGAAGGCATCTACGGCCTCGACAAGGAGGGCTGTTGCAGCTTTGTCAATCCGGCTGCTGCCGCGATGCTGGGTTATCGCGCCGACGAGTTGCTGGGCATGAACAAGCGCGACACCTGGCGCTGCTACCAGGCGGACGGCCAAGCGTATCCCGAAGCGCAATGCCTGATTGCCGATACCGTGCTCAATGGCGTACCGCATACCGACGAGGGCCGATATTTTCAGCGCAAGGATGGCAGCGTTTTCCCGGTGGCGTTTACCTCGCACCCGATCATCGACCATCGCAGGGTCGCGGGAGTCGTCGTCACTTTCCGCGATATCACCGGGCGCAAACAGGAAGAATTGGCGCTGATTCAAGCCAAGGAAAAAGCCGAAGCCGCCAATGTGACCAAGAACGCCTACCTGTCGAACATGAGCCACGAGATCCGCACGCCGATGAATGCCATTGTCGGCATGGCCGGGCTACTGCGGCGCAGCGGCCTCAACCCGGCGCAGATCGATCGCCTCGACAAGATCGAGGCGGCCAGCGATCACCTCTTGCAAGTCATCAACGACATTCTCGACCTGGCCAAGATCGAAGCCGGAAAGTTCTTCCTCGAAGACGTCCCGGTCTCCATCAACACGCTGTTGGGCAACATCAGCTCGACGATGGACGCGCCGGCCCGCGCCAAGGGACTTCGCCTGCAGATCAAGAGCGACATCTTCCCGGGCAATCTGCACGGCGACGCGACGAGGCTGCAGCAGGCGGCGCTCAACTACGTCAGCAATGCCATCAAATTCACCAAGGCAGGCTGCATCACCGTGCGCGTCAGCAAGGAGGAAGAGACCGAGGCGGCCGTTCGGATGCGCTTCGAGGTCGCAGATACCGGCATCGGAATCCAGGCCGAAGCGCTGCCCAGGCTGTTCAACGTCTTTGAGCAGGCCGACAATTCCAGCACGCGCCAGTATGGCGGCACCGGACTCGGCCTGGTGATCACCCGGCGGCTGGCCGAACTGATGGGCGGCGAGGCCGGCGTCGAAAGCACGCCGGGCCATGGAAGCACCTTCTGGTTCACCACGCGCTTGCAGAAGAAGGCACAAGCGGATGAAGCCGCGGCAACGGCAGCGACCGATGCCGAAGCGTCGATCCGGCGACGCTATCCGGGCTGTCGCATTCTGCTCGTCGATGACGAAGCGATCAATCTGGAAGTTGCACGCACGCTCCTGGAAGCTTCAGGGCTGGTGGTCGATACCGCCGAGGACGGGTTCGAAGCCCTCGCCCGGGCAAGGGAGGCGGACTACGCGGTCATCCTGATGGACATGCAGATGCCGAAGCTCGACGGCCTGGAGGCGACGCGACGGATCCGCGCCCTGCCCGGTTGCCTGAACACGCCGATCCTGGCCATGACAGCCAATGCCTTTGTCGAGGACAAGGCGCGCTGCCTGATGGCCGGCATGGACGATTTCCTGATCAAGCCCTTCGATCCCGACCGGCTCTTTTCCACCGTGCTGAAATCCCTTGACCGGCGTTTCAAGGACTAGGTCCTCGCAGCGGCGAAGGCATCATTTTCGCGCGGCGTATAATCGGGTCGATTGATCCCATCCCTGTCATGAGGAACGCATGAGCGAATTCCCTTGCCTCAAAACGCTGACCGAAGTTTCGTCGCTTGACCACCTCGTCACACGCGATCGCGATCACGACTGCGCGGGTTTCGGCAAGCATCATGTCTGCGTCAAGGTCGAGGCCGTCGCCGATCTGCCGACGCGCTTCGGCGATTTCCGCATCGTCGCCTTTTACAACAACCGCGATGGCAAGGAACACATCGCGATCGTTCACGGCGACGTGCTCGGACGCGAGAATGTCGTCACCCGCCTGCACTCCGAATGCCTGACCGGCGACGCGCTCGGTTCGCTGCGCTGCGATTGCCGCGACCAGCTCGGCACGGCCCTTACGCGCATTGCGCAAGAGCCTTGCGGCGTGCTCCTGTACCTGCGCCAGGAGGGCCGCGGCATCGGGCTGCTGAACAAGGTGCGGGCCTATGCGCTGCAGGACCGCGGGCTCGACACGGTCGATGCCAACCTGGCCCTCGGCTTTCGCGACGACGAACGCGACTACGCGGTCGCCGCGCACATGCTCGCCAGCCTGACGCTGCGGTCGATCCGCCTGCTCACCAACAATCCGCGCAAGGTCGAAGAGCTTCAGCGCTATGGCATCAATGTCGTCGATCGCATTCCTCACGTCATCCCGGCGAACGACCACAACCGCTTCTACCTCGAAACCAAGGCCAACCGCTCGGGCCATTTCATCGACTTCGAGGGCAAGCCGCACGTCGCCGAACAGGACGATCCGGTCGTGGTCGCGGTGGAAAGCGGCGAGCAAGGCCGCTGAGGAAGCACGCGCTACAGCGTCATACCGGGGATATCGTGCGATCGTTCGACCAGCGCGAAATCAACTGTCCGCGGCCCCGAATTCGCTGTCTTCGATGATTTCGCAGAAGATGCTCATGACCGCGGGGTCATGCTTGTGGCCTGTCTCCTCGCGCAGGATATCCATGATTTCCGAGTGCGGCTTGGCCCGGTGATAAGGCCTTGTCTCGGCCATTGCGTCGTAGCTGTCGGCGACCGATATGATGCGTGAATAAATCGGAATCTCGTCCGCGGCAAGCCCTTCCGGATAGCCTTTCCCATCGTAATACTCATGATGGTGACGGATCGCGAGAGACGCCTGCTTCGAACCTTCGAGTTCGGTCGAGAGCAGGATCTTCTCGCCAACCTCGGCATGCAGCCGCATCACCTCCCAGTCGTCTTCGTCGTATTGCGACGCCTTCAGCAGGACGTGGTCCGGCATCCCGATCTTGCCGATATCGTGAAACGACGCCCCGATCTTGAGAACATAGAGTTCGTCTGCGCTCAAGCCGTACTTCTCCCCGATGAGTGCGCAGAGATCACGGACCCGGTCCGAATGCAGCCGCGTCGACAAGTCGCGGTAGCCGAGCACGACCGACAATGCTCTGGTCTGCCGGAACAAGGCATCATACGAAGACTCGGGAATCGCCATGTCAAATATCGCCGGGGCGCAGTCGGCGCGGTTTCGCGTTTTGCGCCGGGCCTGGGCGGTTTGCTTCAGGACGCCGGTGCCGACTTGAGGTTGAAGGTGATTCCATTGTGGTTCATTCGCGCGAACTGTCAAGGCTTCCGACCGTTTGCCCGGAGGCGAGCAGATCCAGCAAGTCCGGCAGGGCATCGACCGCAGTCGCTGCGATGCTGGCGTGACAGTATTCGGCAAGCGCCGTCGGTGCGGGATTGACTTCGATCACCCGCGCGCCGTTGCCCAGAGCGCGCCACGGCAGACTTGCGGCGGGTTCGACTTCGAGCGATGCGCCGACGGCAATCAGCAGATCACAGTCCTCGACCGCATTCCAGGCCGCGTCGATCACCTCCGCATCCAGCCTTTCTCCGAACCACACGAGGTCCGGTCGCAGCAGTGCGTCGCAGCAGGGACAATGCGGCACCGGGCCGTCGCACAGTTCGATCGCCGCCAGATCGGCGCGATCGGCGTACGGATCGCACGCCTCCGCATCCGCATAGCCGTCGCACACCGGACAGATCACCGGGTCTCGCTTGCCGGCGAACACCGAATCCTCATCGACGAAAGACTTCAGGCGCAGCAGGTTGCCGTGCAGTTCGATGACATTGCGGCTGCCGGCGCGCTGGTGCAGGCTGTCGATGTTCTGGGTGATTACCGTGACCCTGAGGCCGCGCCGCTCGAGGTCGGCAATTGCCAGATGCGCGGCATTCGGTCGCGCGGCGCGGACCGATGCGGCGAGATGCACGTGCCAGTCCCAGACCCGTTGCGGCTGCCGCCTGAACGCCGTGGGCGTGGCAATCTCCATCGGATCGGTGTGCGCCCACAGCCCGGTCATGCGATCGCGGAAGGTCGGAACGCCGCTCTCGGCCGACATTCCGGCACCGGTAAAAATCACCGCCGAGCGGACGGCGCGCAGGTCGGCAAGCAGATTGGCATCGAACATCGGGCGGGTTCCGGCTCTCTTCATCGGACGGCGGCGCTTCTGGATAGCTCGTATTCTAGTCCCCGCGCGCGCAATCCATGCGCGTCAATCGCACAGGGCATACGGTGACTGGTCAATACGGCACTTCGAGCGCAGCGCAGAGGAACTTCATGAAGGGTGCCGACGCGGCGAAGCGCTCGGCGGCCAGGACAGTCAGTCGAGGCCCGGTGACATCGGCCCGGGTCAGGGATGCAATCGCCACGAAGTCCTTCCTCGACAAATCCTCGATCGCCGGATGATCGGCTGCATAGCCGCGCGGCGGCCGGGTCAGGCTGTCGCCCGATGGCGTCCACTGCGCGGCGAACTTCCGGTGGTCGCGCGCCGCGAACCATGCCTCGGGTTTCCCGGCGATGCGCGCGCGTATCCGCCCCAGCGCGTCGCTGTCCGGATGCCAGCAGCCGACGGCCAGGAAGCACTCGTCGACGGCAATATGCACATAGAATCCCGGCGCGTGTACGTCCTTGGCCAGTTCATGACGGAACTGGATGCCGATGTTGGTCTTGAACGGCGTCTTGTCACGCGCAAAGCGCGTATCGCGATACACGCGCATCAGCGATCCGCCCATCTTGCGCGGATCGGCGCGAAAGTGCGGGGCAAAAGCCTTGAGCCGGGGCGCCATGGCTTCGATGAAGGCCATCGCCGGTTCGCGCACGAGGGATTCATAGCGCGCTTTGTTTTCCTCGAACCACGCCCGCTTGTTGTTGGCGCTCAGTTCATCGAGGAATTCAATGGTCGCTTTGGTAAACATCGAGGCCCCTCTAGGAAATTGATCCAGCCGATGCAGCGTTCTTCACGGGCATCCATGTTGCACGAAGCCGGCGGGCGGCTCAAGGTTCACGGCGCGAAATGAACTCCCCACGCGACCGGATCGCGCGCTGTGGCTCGGCCGGCCTGCGCGCTCGCGAGCTCGCTCGCGGCAAGCAAATCAGTTCTGGACGAATCGGGCAGCTGGCATTAGAGTCAGCCGGCAAAGAGGCCGGATACCCGCGATCGGGCAGGCTCTTCCCTGAAACCCGTGCATCACGTTGCCGGACTGGAAACGACCCATGACTTTAAAGAAGTCGATTCTCGTGGCGCTGACCGCAGTGCTTTGTGCCTGGTACTACGCGACGCCTTATCTGGCTTTCACCGCGATGAAAGCCGCCGCCGACAGGAAGGATGCACAGGCATTGTCCGAGTACGTCGATTACCCGGCCGTCCGCGAGAGCCTTAAGTCCGCATTCAAAGCCAAGATGGCTGCGGCAGTGGCCATGCAGGCGGAGAGCACGCCCTTCGCCGAATTTGGCGCGCGCCTGGCTGCGGCCATAGTCGACACCCTTGTTGACGCGATGATTACGCCGCAAGGACTGGCAAACCTGATGAGCGCGGAACAGCCCGCAGCGAAGAGTCCGACGCTCGGCACACCGACGGAGCCCCCCAACCAGGACAGCAAGGGGCAGCCATCGGAACGCGACACGGTGATCGCTCGTCGGTATGCTGGCTGGAACCGGTTTGAAATATCTGCCAGCAAAATGGGCCAGCCTGAACAAAAGGTCACCCTGGTGATGCTCCGACAGGGGATTGCCAGCTGGAAGCTTTCGGCGATCGATTTGCAGTTGAAGTAGCCGGGGGTAGCAAGGCTGAATTGCGCGTCCCGCATTCACAAGATATCCGTGACCGGCGAGTGGCAATGCGATCGCTATCGAACATAATGGCGACCTTGTGATCCGTTCGTAAACCCTTCGTGCAAGCCGGGGAACACCCGAGGCGTAAAATAGAAAATGATCAAGTGCATCGTTAAATTGGCAGCGAATCCTTCATGAGCACACTCCCTCCTCCCGTTGGTCGCGATACCGTTTTCAAGAAATACATGGTCGGGCTGCTCGAGGGCGATGTCCGCGTGATCAAAGCGGTCATCGATGACTTGCTCAAAGAGGGCGCGCCCTTGAATAGTATCTACCGCGATTTCATTCAACTGGGCATGTACAAGATCGGCGTGCTTTGGGAACGCCACCAGATTCCCGTCGCGATCGAGCATTTGGCGGCAACGGCGACACAGATTGTCTTGTCCGAACTCTATCTAAGACTGCGATGCGCCGGAGAAGACAGTCCGGAAGTGATCATCGCTTGCGTCCCCAATGAACAGCATGATATCGGCACCATGATTGTCGCAAACGTGTGTGGCGTGGCTGGCTGGAAGAGTGATTTGCTCGGCGCAAACACGCCGACCAGGGATTTGCTGACGTATATCGATCAAAGAAAGCAGATGCCGAAGCTGCTCGCGCTATCCGTTACCCTGCCAGCGAATCGAGTGGTTCTGGAAGGCGATCTGGCGGCCATCACAGCCAGGTTTCCGCAGCTGAGAATCTTGATCGGGGGACAGGCGCTCGCTGGCCACGAAGAGGCCATCGGGTTCGTCGAAGGATTGCTGGCCAAGTATCCGACAGTCCATTACGTGAAGACGCTCGATGAACTGGAGCACTATTTGACCACGCTCGCTGCTGCAGCTTAGCCATTTCAGCACGATAATCAAACGGCCGCTCTCCGACAAGCCTCTGGCTCGGCTCCTGGCCATCAACTGCCCGATGCCATGCAAGCGCCGCGAACTGCTTTCGCTGCTTAAGCAGATGCCCTTCGGCGGATTGCCTTCAGGGACTGAAGAGACGAGCATCTGTTGTCAAGCTAAAGTGCGCGCAGCATAATTCCCGCCATCACCTACAATTCGTCAGCGGACCCGAGGATCCGCGCCAACACGCTTATGCCGCATCACGAGCCGAAAGCGGACTTGCCTTACCGGATTTACGTCAATCGACATTTCGTGGTCGAGCAATGTCGAGATTGCGCAATTCCGGGCTACCTGATTGTCAGCCCCCTGCGGGAGGCAATGAGCCTCGGCCAACTTGACGCCGAGGCGCTCCGTTCGCTCGGCCCGACCCTCGCGCTGGCAACGGCGGCCGTGGAGGAAGTGATCAAGCCGGTGAAGATTTATTGCGCGCAGTTCGGAGAAGGAGACGGCACGCTTCACTTTCATGTCTTTCCGCGAACGACCGAGATCACCCTCGCCTATCGCGCAGACCGGCCCGGGCAGGGCCGGCTCATACGCGGGCCGGTGCTGCTTGACTGGGCGAGAGAGCGATACCGGACGACCGGGCCGTCGCAAGGGGTGACGGAAGCGATCGAAGGGCTGCGTCGCGCGTTTGCCGATGCGGCATGACATTGGGTGCGCGGGAACGCTCCGCGCGAAGCTTGCTACCGGACAACATTGCGCGCAGCGCGGGGAGGCCAATTGGACTTTACAATCGAAGCAATGACATCGAGTGACTGGACAGACGTTCGGGCCATCTATCTCGATGGAATCGCCACCGGCCAGGCGACGTTCGAGGTCGATGCGCCAGCCTGGGAACAATGGGACGCGGCCCATTTATCGAGTTGCCGCTTGGTCGCCCGCCAGCGCGACCGTATTCTTGGATGGGCCGCGCTCAGCCCCGTCTCCCGCCGCAGCTGTTACGCCGGCGTCGCGGAAGTCAGCGTCTACGTTGCGCAGGCAGCCCGCGGCCTCGGGCTGGGCAAGACCTTGCTGCGAGCGCTCGTCGCCGAATCGGAGCAGCACGGGATCTGGACCCTGCAAGGATCGACCTTCCCGGAGAACAGCGCCAGCCTGCGGTTGCAGGCGAGTTGCGGTTTCCGCATCCTGGGAAAGCGCGAACGCATCGCCAGGCATAAGGGCGTTTGGCGCGACACGGTCATCACCGAAAGACGAAGTCCATCGATCGGCATCGATTAGGCAGCCACCGTTTCTCGATTCGGAATTGCGCCCGCTTTCGTTGACCATAGTGGCAAGCGGCCATTAGACTCCAATCCGGGAGACGGCCGGCAATCCGGCCGCAAAAGAACAAGGAGCAGGGAATGAAGCACCCCTTCGGGAACGACCCGAAAAAAATAGAGGCCTACACAAAATTCTGGTCGCGCGAAGAGGTCAAGAGGCCGATCGTCGGGTTCACTTTCAAAGGCTGGTTCCCGCTCGACGAGTACCAAGCGTCCGCAGCCTGGCCGAAGAACACCTATCTGACGCCGGACATGGTCGATCCGAAAGCATTCCTCGACGACCAGGAACGGCTCCTTTGCGAAGCCGACCGCATCGACGACGACATCCTGCGCGGCGCCACGCCC
>CAIXAY010000045.1 GCA_903917505.1 uncultured beta proteobacterium
CTGGAGGGCAGCGAAGCGGCCTGGCACGACGCCCGCATCTCGCTGGCCGCCGAAGTCGCTCTCGAATACCTTGGCCTGCGCGCCTGCGAGGCCCGTCTTGCAGATACCGCAAACGATCAGGCCTCGCGTCGCGCCACGGAAAAGTTGACCGCGTACAAGGTCAATGCCGGCTTTGCTGCGCCTGCCGATGGCGCTCTGGCGCAGGCCAGTGCCGCAGACGGAGCGACGCGGTTGCTGGCACTGCGCGTCGAATGCGAGATCAGCGTCAAATCGATGGTGGCCTTGACCGGTCTGCCCGAACCCGAGTTGCGCAAACAACTCGACGTGCGTCAGGGCAAGTTGCCCGTGCCGGCATCGCTGGCGGTTGACACTTTGCCGGCGCGGATTATCAGCGTGCGTCCCGATATTGCTGTTGCCGAACGCGCTCTGGCTGCCGCCAGTGCCGAAATCGGCGTGGCCGAAGCGGCCCGCTATCCGCGTTTTAGCCTGCTTGGGTTTATCGGCCGGCAAAGCCAGACCATCGATGGGATGTCGGCCATTGGCCGCATCTGGTCTTTCGGGCCGTCGCTCGATTTGCCGATCTTCGATGCCGGGCGTCGTGCGGCCAATGCCGATGCAGCGCGGGCGCGCTACGACGAGGCACTGGGTGGCTACAAGTCGGCGGTGCGCCGTGCCGTTCGCGAGGTTGAACAGTCGCTGGTGCGCCTGTCCAGTGCAGCCGAGCGCGAGAGCCAGGCAAAGCTGGCGGCCGAGCGCTACGACAGCGTTTTCCGTGCTGCCGAGCAACGCTGGCAGATCGGTATCGGTTCGCAACTCGATCTGGAAGAAACCCGACGGCTGGCGATTTCCTCGCGCAGCCAGCATGTCGGCGTGCAATACGACAATATCGCCGCCTGGATCGGCCTGTATCGAGCCGTCGGCGGCGGCTGGATTCCAGAGAAAGAATGAAGAACTCACATTCGTCATTCCGGCGAAGGCCGGAATCCAGAAAAATAAACGAGCTGGACCCCGGCCTTCGCCGGGGTGACGGATAGGGCTGTGTTCTCCTGATTTTTCGCCGTGGCTAACTGCTGGTTAAAGAGACTTCACCATGAAATCGCTTCGCTTCTCTCACGCTTTACTTTTGTTTATGGCTGCCGTTTTGCTCGGCGTGTTTGCGTTGAACTTGCCCATGAGCCGGGCGGCGGAACAAACAACTGTTGCACCGGCCAAGGCGGCACTGACCATCAGTACCGTACAGGCGTCATCGGCCGAATGGCCGCAATACATCACCGCCAGCGGCAGTATCGCGGCCTGGCATGAAGCCCTTGTCGGCAGCGAAGCCGGCGGACTGCGCCTGACCGAGGTGCGGGTCAACGTCGGCGACCAGGTGCGCAAGGGTCAGGAACTGGCGCGGCTGCAGAGTGAAACGGTCGGCGCCGAGCGCGAGCAGACCCGCGCCAGCATCGCCGAAGCCGAAGCGGCCTTTGCCGAAGCGCAGGCCAATGCCAACCGGGCGCGCCAGATCGAAGCCAGCGGCGCGCTCAGTGCCCAGCAGATTGCGCAGTACCTGACTGCCGAACTGACCGCCAGAGCGCGCGTTGATGTGCTCAAGGCCCGGCTAAAGTCCGATGACCTGCGCCTGTCGCAGACTCGCATTCTTGCTCCCGATGACGGAACGATTTCGGCGCGGGCGGCAACGCTAGGCGCAGTCGTACAGCCGGGCCAGGAACTTTTTCGCCTGATTCGTCGTGACCGGCTCGAATGGCGTGCCGAAATGCCGGCAGTCGATCTGGCACGGATCAGGCCCGGTTTGGCGGTGAGCATTACCACGGCGGGCAAGGGAAAGGTTGCCGGACGGGTGCGCATGGTCGGGCCGACGCTTGACCCGCTGACGCGCAACGGCCTGGTTTATGTCGACCTCGACAGCAAGGGGGGCGGCGCCTCCGCCGGCATGTTTGCCAGCGGCGAAATCGAGGTTTCGCGCGGCAGGGTACTGACCTTGCCGCAAAGCGCCGTGCTGCTGCGCGACGGGTTCAGCTACGTGTTCCGTGTCGGGCCGGACAATCGTGTCATCCAGACCAAGGTCAGTGTTGGCCAGCGCAGCGGCGATCTGATCGCGATCACCGGCGGGCTGGAATCCGGCATGGACGTGGCCAGCAACGGAGTCGGTTTTCTCGCTGACGGCGATTTGGTGCGGGTGCTTGCGGCACCGGCAAGAAAATGAGTTAAAACATGATCAACGTTTCTTCCTGGTCGATCCGCAATCCGATTCCGGCCATCCTGCTTTTCCTGCTGCTGACGCTCGCCGGTCTCATGAGCTTCCGCGCCATGAAGATCCAGAACATGCCGGACATCGACCTGCCGATGGTGATCGTCACGGCATCGCTGCCGGGGGCTGCGCCGGCGCAGCTTGAAACCGAGATCGCGCGCAAGATCGAGAACTCGGTCGCCGCGCTGCAAGGCGTCAAGCATATCTACACGATGATCCAGGACGGCACGGTCGTCGTGACCGTCGAATTCCGCCTGGAAAAACCGACGCAGGAAGGCCTGGATGACGTGCGCGATGCGGTGTTACGCATTCGCTCCGACCTTCCGGGCGATATGCGTGACCCGGTGATCACCAAGTCCAATCTCGCCGGGACGCCGATCCTCACCTACACCGTGGCCTCCGGGCGCATGGACGAGGAAGCGCTGTCGTGGTTTGTCGACAACGAGGTGGCCAAGGTCATGCTCAGCGTGCGCGGCGTCGGTGCCGTTGCACGTGTTGGCGGTGTGGCGCGGCAGGTGCGCGTGGAGATCGACCCGGATCTTCTCCTGGCGCTCAATGCCACCGCTGCGGATGTTTCGCGCCAGCTGCGGCGTATTCA
>CAIXAY010000046.1 GCA_903917505.1 uncultured beta proteobacterium
CTCGACGAAGCGCAGAACACGACGCCCGAGCAGATGAAGATGTTCCTGACGCGCATCGGCATCGGCGCCAAGGCCGTGGTCACCGGCGACGTGACGCAGATCGACCTGCAGCGCGGCCAGAAGAGCGGCCTGGTCGAAGCGCGCAAGATCCTGAAGGACGTGCGCGGCATCGCCTTTTCCGAATTCCAGAAGGAAGACGTCGTCCGCCACCCGCTGGTGGCGCGCATCGTCTCCGCCTATGAGGCGCATACCGCCGCCGAGGAAGCCCGGCATGGTGAAAGTCGCGGTGACCAGCAAACGCCTTAACCTCAGCGTGCAATACGCACAGCAAGCCGACGGCCCGCCCGCCCGCGCGCAGCTGCGGCGCTGGGCGCGCGCCGCGCTCGACGTCGATGGCGTGCGCGGCGGCCAGATCACGGTGCGCTTTGTCGACGCCGACGAGGGCCGCACGCTCAACCGCGACTACCGGCACAAGGACTACGCGACCAACGTCCTGTCCTTCCCTTACGCCAGCGAACCCGTCGTCTGCGGCGACCTCGTCGTCTGCGCGCCAGTCGTCGCGCGCGAGGCGGCCGAGCAGGACAAGCCGCTGCTCGCGCACTACGCGCACCTGATCGTGCACGGCGTGCTGCATCTGCAAGGTTACGACCACGAGGGCGGCAAAAAACAGGCGCGGCTGATGGAAAATCATGAACGCGCCATACTCGCCGCACTCGGCTATGCTGATCCTTATTTAGACTCTAAGGAGTAAAGCCTTCGCATCGACCGGGCTGGCGACAGCCCGGCCCGCGCGACAGCGATCCTCACCCTCATCAAGCCCATGGACCCTGACAAACCGACTTTCCTCGAACGCCTCTCCGCCTTCCTGCTACGCAAGCCCGAGGACCGCGAAGCCTTGATCAAATTGCTGCATGGCGCGTACGAGCGTCATCTGCTTGACGCCGACGCGCTGTCGATCACCGAAGGCGCGCTCGCCGCCTCCGAGATCAGCGTGCGCGAGGTCATGGTGCCGCGCGCGCAGATCAAATCGGTGGCCATCGACGATCCGCTCGACGAGATCATTGCCCTGGTCAACCGCACCGGCCATTCGCGCTTTCCGGTCGTCGACGGCGATCTTGACCATGTCATCGGCGTGCTGCTGGCCAAGGATCTCTTGCGCCCGCAAAGCGCTGCGCGCTTCCGGCTGCGCGACTGGCTGCGCCCGGTGGTTTTCATCCCCGAGTCCAAGCGCCTCAACGTGCTGCTGCGCGAGTTCCGCGTGTCGCATCACCACATGGCGGTGGTCATCGACGAATACGCCGGCGTCTGCGGCCTCATCACCATCGAGGACGTGCTCGAACAGATCGTCGGCGACATCGAGGATGAATACGATTTCGACGAAGCCGACGACAATATCCGGCTCGACCAGAACGGCCGCTACCGCGTCAAGGCCCGGACGGCCATCGCCGACTTCAACGCCGCTTTCGCCACGCAGTTCAGCGACGCCGAATACAACACCGTCGGCGGCCTGATCCTGCAGCATCTCGGCCGGGTACCCAAGCGCCGCGAAGTGCTCGATCTCGACGGCCTGCGCATCCAGGTCCTGCGCGCCGACAGCCGCCGGCTCTACACCCTGCTCGTCAGCGTCACGCAGAGCGCCGATGTCGAGGCCTGACGGGCGCGCGCTGCAACGCTTCGCCGCCTTGCTGCTCGGCGCGGCGAGCGTGCTCGCCTACGCGCCCTTCGCCGCCTTCCCGCTGCTCTGGCTGACGCTCAGCGGCCTTTTCGCCTTGCTGGCGTTCGCCGCCAACAAGCGGCGCGGCGCGCTGCACGGCGCGCTGATCGGCGCCGCCTTCGGCCTTGGGCTGTTCGGCGCCGGCGTGTCCTGGGTCTATGTCAGCCTGAGCGTCTTCGGCGGCATGCCGGCCGCCGTCGCGGCGCTGTGCACCGCCGGCTTCTGCGTCGTGCTCTCGCTTTATCCGGCGCTCGCCGGCGCGCTCTTCGTGCGTTTCGCGCCGCGCGGCTGGTGGTCGCGCAGCCTGTTCTTCGCCGCCCTGTGGACGCTGGCCGAATGGCTGCGCGGCTGGGTGTTCACCGGTTTCCCCTGGCTCGCCGCCGGCTATTCGCAGGTCCCGGCCAGTCCGCTCGTCGGCTTCGCGCCGCTCGTCGGCGTCTATGGCGTTTCGCTGCTCACCGCGCTGCTCGCCGCGCTGCTGGCCTGCGTGCTGTCGCGGCGCGCGCTGACGATCCCGAGCGCAGCGGTCCTGCACCGCTCGCGCTACGATTTCATTGCGCCGCTCGTGTGCGCCGGCCTGCTGCTGGCGAGCGGCACCGCCTTGCGGCAAGTCGAATGGACCGCGGCGCAGGGCGAAGCGCTCAGCGTCACCCTGCTGCAAGGCAACGTCGCGCAGGACATGAAGTGGCGCCCGGAAAAATTCGAAGAATCGCTGCGCACCTATTACCAGCTGGCGCTCGACAACCCGGCGCAGCTGACCGTGCTGCCGGAAACGGCGCTGCCGGCCTTTCTCGAGCAGATTCCCGACGAATACCTCAAGGCCTTGCGCGAGCTCGCCGAACGCCGGCAAGGCGACCTGCTGTTCGGCGTCGCCGCCGGCGACATGAAGCAATACGCCAATGCCGCGGTCAGCGTCGGGCAGTCGCCGCAGCAGCGTTACAGCAAGTCGCATCTGGTGCCCTTCGGCGAGTTCGTGCCGACCGGTTTCGCCTGGTTACTCGCTCTCGGCAACATTCCAATGTCGGATTTCACGCCGGGCGCGGACAAGCAACCGCCGCTGCAAATCGCCGGCCAGAAGGTCGCGGTCAATATCTGTTACGAGGATGCCTTCGGCGAGGAAATCGTCCGCGCACTGCCCGAGGCGACGCTGCTCGTCAATCTCTCCAACGTCGCCTGGTTCGGCGATTCGCTGGCGCCGGCGCAGCACCTGCAGATCGCCCAGATGCGCGCGCTCGAGACCGGCCGCATGATGCTGCGCGCGACCAATACCGGGATGACCGCCATCGTCAGCGCCGACGGCCACGTGCAGGCCGCGTTGAAACCATTCACGCGCGGCGCCCTGCGCGGCGAAGTCCGCGCCTACGCGGGCAGCACGCCCTACGTGCGCTGGGGCAACCGCGCGGCGATTGTTGGCGCCTTGCTGCTGATCGCCTTATTATGGCGGCGCAAGGCGGCCTTCCCGAACGATTAAATCACCCGGGGTACAGCACCATGGCACTGCTCTCCTGGTCCGATCAGTATTCGATCGGCAACGACCTCATCGATAGCGAACATGAGGAGTTGTTCCGCCTGATCAACGACTTTCACAGCCAATGGCTGCACGGGCGCAAGCAGCAAACGATCGCCAAGGTCTTGAACCAGCTGATCGTCTATGCCGAGATGCATTTCCGCCATGAAGAGACGATCATGCGCGACGCGGGCTTCCCGCTGCTGGACGAGCACATGGCCTTGCACGAGGCCTTGATCGATACGATTTTCGCGTTGCAGAAAGCGTACGAGGAAGGCGGCTTGCGCCTCGAGATGGATACCATGAAGTTCGTGAAATCCTGGCTGCTCGATCACATTCTGCAAAACGATTACCGCTTCCGCGATTTTCTGGCGCACAAGAAGAACCCGCCCGAAACGACAGACCAATAGCCGCCCAATCACTTTCCCGCCAACAATTACAAACTTTCATCAGGAGACCCCAATGCCCGTGCAATCCGCAGCGCAAGCCCTTTCCGAGCAACTGGCCGAGGCGGCCGGCATCCGCACCGTCGATTCGACCGAGTTCTACCCGGCCCTGCACCTCGCGGGGAATCCGGCCCTGCCGATGCTCGCCGTCGACAATGCGCTCGGGCACGCGGTCATCGCCCTGCAGGGGGCGCACTTGATGGCCTTCCGCCCGGCGGGCCAGCGCGAAATGCTGTGGGTCTCGCCCAAGTGCGTACTTGAACAGGGCAAGCCGATTCGCGGCGGAATTCCGCTGTGCCTGCCGTGGTTCGGACCGGGACCCGACGGCAAGACCCTGCATGGCTTCGCCCGCACCATGCCGTGGACGCTGGTCGCCGCGGAAAAGCAGAACAACGGTGCGACCCGCCTGGTGCTTGAACTGACCGGCGACGCATCGACTTCGGCGATGTGGCCGCACGCCTTTGCCTTCCGCCTCGAAGTCATCGTCGGCAGCGAACTCAAGCTGACGATCTCGGCGGAAAATCGCAGCGCCGACGCGGCGCCGTTTTCATTTGCTTTCCATACCTACTTCGCCGTTCCGGATGTCGCGAAGTCGCGCATCGCAGGCCTCGCCGGCACGAGCTACATCGACAAGGTCGACAACTTCACGCGCAAGCCGCAGGAGGGCGAGGTGACGATCAGCGCCCTGACCGACCGCGTCTACCTCGACGTTCCCGCGCGCCAGACGATCAACAGCGCCGACGGCCGGATCAACATCGACTCGGCGAGCCGCGGCGCGGTGGTCTGGAACGCCTGGACCAACGACAAGAATATGGCCGATCTCGGCGAGGGCAATCACGTCGGCTACCTCTGCGTCGAGCGCGGCGATTTCGCCGATTACGCCGTGACCCTGCCGCCGGGCGGCAAGTACCGGCTGTCGATGACGCTGTCTTACTGAGCAACAGGATCATGGGGACCGTCAGATAAGCCGCCACACCGGCGCAAGCCGGTGTCCGGTGTTCGGCCTTCCTGGCTCTGCATTCCCTTGCGGTCAGATTCCGGCGTTGGCCGGATTGACGGTGTATCGTGCGGCGTTCTCGCGGCGGCAAAAACCTAGTAAAATCCGGCTTCTCCAGCCAACACGAAGTATTTCATGCCAACCTTTCAGGAAGTCATCTTGCGTCTCCAGAGTTTCTGGGACAAGCAGGGATGCGCGCTGCTCCAGCCTTACGACATCGAGGTCGGCGCCGGCACTTTTCACACCGCGACCTTCTTGCGCGCGATCGGGCCCGAGCCGTGGAACGCCGCTTTCGTCCAGCCGTCTCGCCGCCCCAAGGATGGTCGCTACGGCGAGAACCCGAACCGCCTGCAGCATTACTACCAGTACCAGGTGGTTTTGAAACCTTCGCCTGCCAACATCCAGGAACTCTACCTGCAGTCGCTCGAAGCGCTCGGCATCAATCTGCAGGAACACGACATCCGCTTCGTCGAGGACGACTGGGAATCGCCGACGCTCGGCGCCTGGGGGCTCGGCTGGGAAGTCTGGCTCGACGGCATGGAGGTGACGCAATTCACCTACTTCCAGGAAGTCGGCTCGCTGACCTGCAAGCCCGTGCTCGGCGAAATCACTTACGGCCTCGAGCGCCTGGCGATGTACCTGCAGGGCGTCGAGAACGTCTATGACCTGGTCTGGGCCGAGGGCCCGGGCTACCGCGTGACTTACGGCGACGTCTACCACCAGAACGAAGTCGAGCAG
>CAIXAY010000047.1 GCA_903917505.1 uncultured beta proteobacterium
CGGCGCGCTGCCGGATGCGGGCGCGCCGACACCGTCCGCGCCGGGCCTCTGAGGCGCGTGCTGGGCCCAGGCCTTGCGCCGCTTTAACGGTAATTTTTTCCGCAAATTCTCCGCGCGAAGTGCGACGAGCTTCTCAGCCTGGGCTGCGTTTTCTCAGCACGACGATATTCGCCGCGCCGGCGTAACTCATCGGGCCGGTCGCCTGATGTGCGGCGAGCAAATTGCGGACGCGGATGTGGTTGAGCCTTGCGCCGCGGTAATGCCGTTCAAGGATCACTTGAACCACTGCCGGCAGTGATTTCTCCAACGCTTTGCGGTAGCTCAGGACGGCTCTTTCTTCGACGCGCTCGCAGGTTGTCAAGAGCGCCAGATCGTCGTTGCCGCACAACCGGCGACACATACTCAGCGCGGCGCGCCGCCACAGCCCCGCCGCCGCGCGGTCGAAAACGACCGGACCGCCGAGGCGCACGACGCAGCGCTGCAGCTCGCGCGCCCCTTGCCGGCAGTTGTCGGCGAGGCAGGCCAAAGTCGTCGCCAGTTCGACCGGTCGTACACCCTGGGCAGCCGCGCGAAACGCGCACTCGCCGTCGTTGGCCGTGGCGATCAGATCCTTGAGTATTGAAATGGTCTCGTGGTGCCGCTGCATGCTCGCATTTCGTCCATGGGCAAGATGCGCCCACGGTGGATCACGTTGCGCCGCCGGGCGTCATCGTGGCCAGCGGCAGCTATCGTGCCTGCGCCGGCGGGCCGGCGTCGTGGCCGTGGCGCCGCCCGGAACGCGCCCGCCAAGTTATGCCAGTAGCATTAACGCGAAGAATGTGGCGGTGCTGCGCCGCATTGTTCCGGCCGCGCCACGGAGCCCTCGCCCGGCAGCGAGTCGGCGCTTCGGGCATGTCGCTTGCTCGATGCCAGGCAAAGGTCGGCGCGCAAGCCAAGCTCCGCTCCGCCGTTCTGGCGAACGCGCCTTAATCCCACCCAGTTTGGAGAGAGCCATGCAATCACTCGCCTTGAGGGTTGATCGGCAAGCCCGGCATTGTCTGATTTCGGCGGGCGCGCCTTCGCTGCTTGCCGTGCCGCCGCCGCGCTATGAAAACCGCCTGCTCAATGCCCTGCCGCGCGAAATGCTGGCGCGCATCGGGCCGCAACTCGAACGCATCGAACTCGCGCAGGGAACGATACTCTACGACACGGGTACGCAAGTTCGCTCCGTCTATTTCCCGGTGGACTCGATCGTTTCGTTGCTTTACGTGATGGAGAACGGCGATTCGGCGCAAACCGTGATGGTCGGTTCCGAGGGCATGGTCGGCTTCTCGTCGCTGATGGGCTGTCAGACCTCGCCGAGCAGCGCCGTCATGCAGACGTCCGGCGTCGTCCTCAAGCTGCGCGCCGGCGTGTTGCAGCATGAATTCGAAAGCAGTCCGCCGGCGACCCAGTTGCTGCTGCGTTACACGCAGTCGCTGTTCATCCAGCTGGCCCAGTCGGCGGTCTGCAATCGGCACCACACGCTCGAAAATCAATTGTGTCGCTGGCTGCTGACCACGCTCGACCGCCTGCCCGGCAACGAACTGTTCGTGACGCAAGAGCTGATCGCCAACATGATCGGCGCGCGGCGCGAAGGCGTGACCGGCGCGGCCGGCAACTTGCAGCGCCTGGGCATCATCAACTACAGCCGCGGCCACATCACCATCGTCGATCGTCCGGCGCTCGAACGCCATGTCTGCGAGTGCTATGCCGTCGTCAGGCGCCAGACCGACCACCTGCTGCCGGCGGCGTGCGCCAACTGAATCCTCGCTTCCCGCCGATGCACGGGCAGCTCGCGCTGCCCTTTCAATCGCATGTATTCTTGAAAGGATAACCATGCAAGCCAGGCCGAAGCGTCAATACGGGCACCTCAAGGACAGTCTCAGGAAGCAGGGCAAGAGCGACGCGCTGGCAGAACAGATCGCGGCGCAGACGGTGGATCGGCGGCGCGTGCCGCGCGACGCGGCCGGCATGTCGTCCGAGATTGGAACTGGCCCCGCTCAGCCGCCGGCCACAGGGCGCGGTGAAACGGGGCGGTGCGGCGGATAACGCTGTAATTTTTTCAGCGGCAGCGTAAGGCTTGCCTTTCGATCTGCGCCCGGACAACCAGCGCGGCGTGCCAGTCGACGGCTTCCTCGACGGGCGGGCAAATGACCTGCAGTGACAAACCACGAAGCACACGAAGCAAGCAGAAAAATTCGATCGCCACCGACGCATCGTTGCTCGCCTTCGATGCCCGCGTTTTTCGCCGTGTTCTTCGTGCCCTTCGTAGTGGATGCAGCGTCGTTACGGGTGACCGGATTCGGCTGTCGCATACGCCGGCTGCCGACGGCAATCCGCGTATAATTCGCAGTTTAGTCCTTCTCCGACCGCCGCCCAGCCATGCAGGAAAAATATCAGCCGCAAGAAATCGAAGTCGCCGCGCAGGCGAACTGGACCAAGACCGGTGCCGCGCGCGCCATTGAAGACTCGAGCCGGCCCAAATACTACTGCCTGTCGATGTTTCCCTATCCGTCAGGGAAACTGCACATGGGGCATGTGCGCAACTACACGATAGGCGATGTGCTGGCGCGCTTTCACCGCATGCTGGGCTACAACGTCATGCAGCCGATGGGTTGGGACGCTTTCGGCATGCCCGCCGAGAACGCGGCGATCCAGAACAAGGTGCCGCCGGCGCAATGGACTTACGCCAACATCGAATACATGAAGGGGCAGCTGAAGCGCCTCGGTTTCGCCATCGACTGGGAGCGCGAGCTCGCCACCTGCAAGCCCGATTACTACCGCTGGGAGCAATGGCTGTTCACCCGCCTCTACGCCAAGGGATTGATCTACAAGCGCCTGGGCACGGTCAACTGGGATCCCGAGGACCAGACGGTGCTGGCCAACGAGCAGGTGATCGACGGCCGCGGCTGGCGTTCGGGCGCGCTGATCGAGAAGCGCGAAATCCCGATGTACTACATGAAGATCACCGCCTAC
>CAIXAY010000048.1 GCA_903917505.1 uncultured beta proteobacterium
CCGTCAACGGCCGCTACCCCGGGTCTCAAGTCAGCGCTCAATCCGACTGGCGCCTGGCCGTTCCCGACCGGTTCGCGTCCGAAGTAAGTTCGGCATTGCAGGGTGGGGCAAGCTCGGCTCGCCTCACCCGCTTTCGCTCTGCCTGAGGCGTAAGGTCCCTTACGCCTCTTTCTTTTCAGCCCAGATAGTTGCCGATGCGCGCGACGGCTTCGTGCAGCCGTTCTTCGCCGGTGGTGTAGGCAAAGCGCAGGTGTGAGCGCGGTGCATGCGCGCCGAAATCGATCCCCGGGGTGATGGCCACGCCGGTCTTTTCGAGAAGGTCGCGGGCGAAGGCTTCGCTGTCGCCGGTCAGGGCGCTGCAGTCCGCATAAACATAGAACGCGCCTTCCGGCTTGGCGCGCACGATGAATCCGAGTTTCTCGAGCTCGGGCACGAGCAGGTCGCGGCGCGCGCGAAACTCGGCGCGCCGGTCCTCGAGAATGGCGATGGTCTCCGGCCCGAATGCCGCCAGCGCCGCATGCTGCGCCGGCGTCGATGCGGCGATGAAAAGATTCTGCGCGAGCTTCTCGACGTCGCGCGCGAAACGCTCCGGAACGACCAGCCAACCGAGCCGCCAGCCGGTCATGTTGAAATACTTCGAGAAGCTCTGCACGATGAAAATGTCGTCGCCGAATTGCAGCGCCGTCGCCGGGTCGCGCTCGTAGGTCAGGCCGTGATAGATCTCGTCGACGATCAGTTGGCCGCCCCGGTCGCGGACGAAGCCGGCGATCGCCGCCAGGCTCGCGTCGGCCAGCATCGTGCCGGTGGGATTGGCCGGCGAGGCGAAGAGCGCGCCGGCCGTGCGCCCGTTCCAGTGCCGTTCGAGATCGTCCAGCGTCGGTTGAAAATTGTTTTCGCCGCGCACCGGAATGCACACCGGCACGCCGTCGAAGCTGCGCACGAAATTGCCGTTGCATGGATAGCCCGGATCGGTGAGCAGCCATTCGCCGCCGGGTTCGGCGAGGCAGGCCAGGGCGAGCAGCAGGGCGCCGGAGGCGCCGGCCGTAACGACGATGCGCGCGGCTGGCAGCTCAAGACCGTAACGCGTCGCGTAGAAGGCGGCGATGGCGCTGCGCAGCTCGGGCAGGCCGAGCGCCGGCGTGTAGAACACGCGGCCGCCGGCGATGTGCGCCTGGGCGGCAGCGATGATGGGCGCGGGGGTCGGGAAGTCGGGTTCGCCGACTTCCATGTGGATGATGTCGCGTCCCTGCGCGGCGAGCGCGTGGGCGCGCGCCAGGAGTTCCATGACGTGAAAGGGGGCGATGTCGGCCAGGCGGCTGGCGGGAAAGGCAGGCATGTTTTGTGGTGATCGATTCTTAGCCAAAGAAGGCAACAGTGTACCTCAGAGCAATTGCATGAATGCCGTCGAGATCGTCTTCAACCGGCTGAATTTAGAATCGTCATTCCGGCGAAAGCCGGAATCCAGGCTTCTTAGGCACGAACTGGATCCCGGCTTTCGCCGGGATGACGACCGAAAAAAAAGCCGCCCTAAGGCGGCTTTCGGACATCTCGGCAAGCTTAGCTCTGGAATTTCTTCTCCAGCTGGTCGCGGATGGCGATCAGCTTGGCGGGCATCTTGTCGCCCATCTTCGTAAACCATTCCTTGACGCCGGCGAGTTCGCCGAGCCAGGTCGTCTTGTCGAGATTGGTCACCGCAGCGAACTGCTCTTTCGAGAAGTTGATGCCGGTCCAGTCGATGTCTTCGTACTTGGGCATCGTGCCGAGCACGGTCTCCTGGCCGCCGACCTTGCCTTCGCAACGCTGGATGATCCACTTCAAGACGCGTGCGTTGTCGCCGAAGCCGGGCCAGGCGAAGCCGCCCTTCTCGTCGGTGCGGAACCAGTTGACCACGAAGATCGGCACCGGCTTGGCGGGCACGCCACCCATCTGCAACCAGTGGCTGTAATAATCGGCCATGTGGTAGCCGCAGAACGGCAGCATGGCGAAGGGGTCGCGGCGGACAACGCCTTGCTGGCCGAAAGCAGCGGCGGTGGTTTCCGAACCGAGGGTCGCGGCGGCATAGACGCCGTGTTCCCAATCAGCCGTTTGGCAGACCAGCGGCACGGTCGAGGCGCGGCGGCCGCCGAACAGGAAGGCCGAGATCGGCACGCCATCGCCGTTCGACCAGTCCTTGTCGATGCACGGGCACTGCGAAGCCGGCG
>CAIXAY010000049.1 GCA_903917505.1 uncultured beta proteobacterium
ATTCCAGATAGGGCTTGTTGGCGTACTGGCAGCGCAGATTCGTATCCCAGTAGGCAACCAGACTGGGCATGGCGTCGGCGACGGCACCGATGAATCGCTCGCGACGGGCGAGCTCGAGCGCCATCTCCTTGGCGCGCTGGCGGGCATCGAGCAACTCCGCCTCGCACCGGCTCAACTCGTGCGCAACAGACAGAACCCAATAGAAACACTCGGCCCGGTCCAGTTGTCCGCGCTGGGCGTTGGCGAAGACCGGGACCGGACGGCCGGCCTGGTCCAGGATCTGAAGGCGTTCTTCCTTGATCGAATTGCCGGCGCGCAGCAGCGGCCAGATCCGGTCTTGCAAGACGGCGCGGCTGGCGGCGGCCAGCAAATCCGCCATCGGTTTGTTCACGCACTGCCCGGCAGTCGCGCCGACCAGCATCGCGAAGGCATCATTGCCGTCGAGGACGAGGCCATCGAGATCGGTAATCAGAACCGGACAGGGAAGCTGGTTAAGTCGAGTCATGCGGTTTGAGGCCTGATCGGCTAATCGTTGAACAGAAGAACACCTGCACCGGCACCCACGGCGTGCACATTGCTTCTTGCGAATGCCCCTTGCCACTGAACCCCGCGAGGGAAAACTGCCCTTGCAGGACGGTCCGAACTCTTGTTGTTTGGCAATTCTAACGCGATAGCGGATCGTTCGTCTCGACTACGCCGCCCTCCAGGACCTCCGCGTAAATGCCCATGTGGTTGTGCCCGAATTCGCTTTGCAGCAGCTGCGGGATATCCAGGTCGCGCTCGGCCGTCGCCGGATTCACCGAAGTTGCCGGGCAGCGGGTGATCGGCGAGACAATGCGCAAACGCGCACGCTGGTGCGCCTTGCCGATGGTAAGCGCCGAATCGACCCAGCCAAGCTCGCTCCAGGCGGGCGTGCCGGAAAAGTAGAGGTTGGCGCGAAAGCGCAGCGGGTCTACCGGAACCTGCGCGGCCCGCTCGACCGCCATGACGCTCGCCAGGTTGATGATCGAAATGTATTTGTTCGTTGTCGAATTCGGCCTTTGTTTGGCATCGTAAAAACTGTGGCCGGGCGCCTCGACGAGTTTCGGCCGCCCGCCCGGATGTCCGGCCAGGAACTCGGCGAAGAACGCCTCGATCGCCGCTCGCCCGCCGGCATCGGTGATGCGCGCGCTGAGCAGCAGTTCGCCCGAACGCGCGACGGTGAAGTTGCCAGTGCCTTCATCGAAGCGGGTGTGCAGCTGCGCCAGCCGTTCATCGCGCATCAGCATGAAGAAATTGCTCTTGTGCAGCCATTCGGGCTTCGCGGGATCGATTTGCGTCGCCGCGAGGGCCAGTGCGAATCGCCGGTCGTGCGGCACGCCCAGACCAACGCTCAGCGATGCCTGCGTCAAGAGCTCCGGGCTCAGGCCCTTGACCGGGTAACGGTAGATCGCGCTGATGCTCATGGCCATGCCGCTGTTCCTTCGGGGGGTGGGTCAGTCCTTCGTTGGCCTCCAATTTAACCCATTACGTCTAAACATGAAACGACCTGACCGACGAGGACAGGTCTTCGGCGAGCTTCTGCAACTGATGCGCGGCGGCGGCAGCTTGCTCCGCGGAGGAATTATTGGCCTCGACCATCTGCGCGATGTTTTCAACGTTGCGTGCGATATCGGCGCTGGCCTTGCTCTGTTCCCCGAGTGCACTGGAAATATCGCTGACCACGCCGACCACCTCGGCGGCGCCGGACTGGATTTCCCCGATCGACTCGCCCGCCTGCTTGGCCAGGGTGGTTCCCGCCCTGACCTGGCTGACCCCGGCGACCATGCTGGCCACCACGGATTTGGTACCGTCCTGGATCTTCGCGATGGTCTGCGTGATCTGCAGCGTTGATTGCGTTGTCCTCTCCGCGAGCTTGCGCACTTCATCGGCCACCACGGCGAAGCCGCGTCCCTGTTCGCCGGCGCGCGCAGCTTCGATGGCGGCATTGAGCGCGAGCAGATTGGTCTGGTCGGCAATCTCCTTGATGACGCTCACGATGGTCGATACTTCGTTCGATTGCTGCTCGAGGCCGCCGATAATGTTGGACGAGGCTTCGACCGACACGGCGATCTTTTCCATTTCCGAGGCAGCCGCGTGAACCACGTCGCTGCCCTTGCGCGACAGGTCGGCCGCGTCCTGGGAATACGACTTGGCGCTGTTGGCGCTCTGCGCAATGCTTTCGATGCCGACGGTCATTTCCTCGATGGCAGCGGCTGTCGCGCTCGTCGCTTGGCTCTGTTGCCCGGAGGCGGCGGCGACCGCGCGCGAGGTTACCGCCAATTGCCGCGCCGCCTGCCCGACCTCCTCGGCGCTGGCCTGGATGCTCAGCACCATGCCGCGCAGCTTGTCGCGCATGGTCTTTATCGAGTACAGGAGGCTGCTGCTGTCGCCGTCGCGCGCCCTGACCTCGACGCCGATATTGCCCGCGGCGATCTCCCTGGCGATGGCATTGGCATAATGCGCGTCACCGCCGAGGATGTTCTGCACGGATCTGCCGACGACGTAGGCGGCGATCAAGGACACCAGCGCGACGATGAAGGCGATGGACAGCGCGCTCGTCTTAAGCACCGAGGTTTGCGCGCGCGTCGCGTCGGTGACCTCGGTCATCGTGCCCAACTGCGAGTCGAAGACCTTGCCGACCGCCGTCGTGTAGGTCTGGATGTTGGCGCGCAGGGTGTTGCCGAGGTACTGATTGGCCTCCTCCTTGCTGCCGGCCTGCAGCATGGCGAGATACTTCTTGCGGTTGTCGGTGTATTCCTGGCGGGCCTTCAAGGACGCGGCGAGCTGTTCGCGCTCCTGGCCGCTGACCATCGCCTTGTCGAGCACCTTGAAGTTCTCGGTAATCGCTTTGCTGTTGTCGGTCATCTCGTCGGAAATCCGCTTGCTGTCGCTGGCGTCGGTAATCTGCATGAGCAGCAGCGTGTTGCCCCAGTTGCGAAGGATATTCAATCGTATCTCGGCCGCCGCGGTCAGCTTGGGATCGACGTCCTGCGACAGCAGCGCCGCGTTGCGGCTCAGGTTGCTGCTTTGCAGGAGAACGATGAGCGTCATTCCGGCGATCAGCGCGATAACCAGACCAAAACCCCACGCCAGCAGGGTCGTAATCTTCGTGGTCTTGAACATATTCTTGATCTCCGTTGACTGGTCTGGCCGCCGGGTCCGTCCGTTCATGTTGCCAGGATCGGGGAAATGAGGCAGCAGCGCAGCGGCTACGGCAGATTCTCGCAAATGGGGTGGCGAATCGGTATCCGTAGTTTGCGCAAGAAACAGCGGACATTACGGAGCGGATGAGGCGAAAGTGGATGTACTCCTTGCTTTCGGCCGGGGATTCAGCCGGCTCTCAGAGAATAGCGGCGCCTGTCCTGCGCCGGCGCCACAACCGGAACGCTAGGAAGGCGACGACGACGACGTTGCCGACAAACACCGCGGCGCTGATGAAAGACGGCCGGTGCAGCAGATGGCTGACCTCAAAGGGTATGTAGAGCGCGCCCGACAGCGCGCCCAGCCATTCACCCCAGAGCCGGTCATACCACAAGCCGAAGGCTTCCGACAGGCGCAGCAGGATGTAAAACGTGGCGAGCAAGGTCAGTGCGCGCAAGTCGGCATTCGGCAGCAGGTCGGCATAATGCAAAATGATCGACGCGTAATGACCTTCTGGATTCTGGCCGAAACGCCCGATCAAATCGATCGCTAGATGCCTGACGTCATGATGCATCAGGTCGAGCACGCCGATTATTCCGGCGAGCGCCGCGAGGCCCTTGATGGCCTCGAAAATGGCAATCGCATGCAGGGTCCGCCGCATGGCGACCGGATGCGTCGATTTCCCTTTGCCTTTTGAATCGGGATCAGTCATGTTGCGGCGCCAGTTCGCCGTGGACAAATATTTGCAGCGCTGAGGATACCGCTTGGAGAGGTGCGTCGGGGCCTTTGTTCGCGGCCAGCGCGAATTAATGCCGTGAGAATGCGC
The DNA here is from genome assembly GCA_903917505.1 of uncultured beta proteobacterium. Next base: position 3,989 of record CAIXAY010000049.1, read on the forward strand.
GACGGCAAAGTTTCAAAGGGCGGCCGAGAATGGTGGTATGATCGTGCGCGAAGTGGAGGGTTTTGCGCCGGCATAAGAACAGTCAGACACGGCGCTGGATAAGACGACAAGAATATTGATGGGGTGATCTTGTTCCGCACTCTTCCGGCTATAGGAAATCCAGGCCACGCGGCGGCAATCAGGCCGCTGCGCCCGGGTTTCGCTACAGGCAACGCATCTCTCCTGCCGGCACGGGCCGTGCAGGGCGCTTTTCCCAATTGCAATACATCCGCAGGAGCAACACTATGAGCACACCGAGCAAGCGGATCAGCCATGCTGATTTGCGGCCGCGTTTCAAGGACGGGATGAGCATCCTGTTCGGCGGTTTCATGGCCGTCGGGACCCCCGATGGCATCGTTCGCGA
>CAIXAY010000050.1 GCA_903917505.1 uncultured beta proteobacterium
CAGCAGGTCGAGAACGGTGCGCAACTGATCGACATCAACATGGACGAGGCGATGCTCGACTCGCAAGTGGCGATGGAGCGCTTCCTCAAGCTGATCGCCTCCGAGCCGGACATCTCGCGCGTGCCGATCATGATTGACTCGTCGAAGTGGGAGATCATCGAGACCGGCCTCAAGTGCATCCAGGGCAAGGGCATCGTCAACTCGATCTCGATGAAGGAAGGCGAAGCCAAGTTTGTCGAGCAGGCGAAACTCGCGCGCCGTTACGGTGCTGCGGTCATCGTCATGGCCTTTGACGAAAAAGGACAGGCTGACACCTACCAGCGGAAAATAGAAATCTGCGAACGCGCCTACCGGCTGTTGGCCGGAGACCCAAACCGATTCCATCGCGAAATGGATGCGAGGCGGCCAGGAAGCGGCGACGAGACATACCCGGAGGGTAGGCGAGGAGAAGCTGACGCAGCCAACGAAGCAGACGCTCGCGAGGGGATCGGTTTCCCGCCTGAGGACATCATCTTCGATCCTAATATCTTCGCCATCGCCACCGGCATCGAGGAACACAACAACTACGCCGTCGACTTCATCGAGGCCTGCCGCTGGATTCGCGCCAATTTGCCGTTCGCGCAGATTTCCGGCGGCGTCTCCAACGTGTCCTTCAGCTTCCGCGGCAACGATGCGGTGCGCGAGGCGATCCACACCGTCTTCCTCTATCACGCGGTCAGGGCCGGGCTGTCGATGGGCATCGTCAACGCCGGCATGGTCGGCATCTACGACGACCTCGAACCGGCGCTGCGCGAGAAAGTGGAAGCTGTCGTGCTGAACAAATCGCCGGAAGCCGGCGAAGCGCTGGTCGAGTTTGCGCAGACGGTGAAGGAAGGCAAGTCCAAAGACACAGGTCCCGACCTTTCGTGGCGCGAGCTGTCGGTCGAAGCGCGGCTCTCGCACGCGCTGGTCAAGGGCATTACCGACTTTGTCGTCGCCGATACCGAGGAATGCCGCGCCGCGCTGGAGGCTGCCGGCCAGCCGCCGTTGGCGGTGATCGAAGGCCCGCTGATGAGTGGCATGAACGTCGTCGGCGACCTCTTTGGCGCCGGCAAGATGTTTCTGCCGCAGGTGGTCAAGTCGGCACGCGTGATGAAGCAGGCGGTAGCGCACCTGATCCCCTATGTCGAAGCCGAGAAGCTGCGCACCGGCGCCACGAGCAAGGGACGGATCATCATGGCCACGGTCAAGGGCGACGTGCACGACATCGGCAAGAACATCGTCGGCGTTGTCCTCGGCTGCAACGGCTACGACGTCATCGACCTCGGCGTCATGGTGTCCTGCGACAGGATACTGCATGCGGCAAGGGAGCACGGTGCGCAGGCCATCGGCCTGTCCGGCCTGATTACGCCGTCGCTCGAGGAAATGAGCCATGTGGCCAGCGAAATGCAGCGCCTCGGTTTTGCCGGTGAAGACAGCGGCGAGGCCATCCCGCTGCTGATCGGCGGCGCGACGACCAGCCGTGCCCACACCGCCATCAAGATCGCGCCACACTATTCCGGTCCGGTGGTCTATGTGCCGGACGCCTCGCGTGCGGTCGGCGTCGTCACCAAGCTGCTGTCGATCGACAATGCCGCCGGGTTCAAGGAAGAACTTGCCGCCGACTACACCCGCGTGCGCGAACAGCATGCACACAAGAAAGGCGTGCCTCTCGTTTCGCTGGCTGCCGCGCGCCGCAACCGTTTCGTCTGGAACGCCGATCCCGCCTACCGCCCGCTGGCGCCGAACAAGCCCGGCCTGCACGTGCTGCGCCATGTCGATCTGGCGACGCTGGCCGAGTACATCGACTGGGGTCCGTTCTTCCAGACCTGGGACCTGGCCGGTAGTTTCCCGAAGATTCTCGACGACGCCGTGGTTGGCGAAACGGCGCGCTCGGTGTTTGCCGACGGCCAGGCCATGCTGCAGCAGCTCATTAGCGAAAAGTGGATCTCGGCCAACGCCGTCTTCGCTCTCTACCCGGCCAATGCCGTCGGCGACGACATCGAGATTTACAGCGACGAAACGCGCAGTGAAAGACGGATGACCTGGCACAACCTGCGCCAGCAGCACGAACGCCCATCGGGCAAAGCGCATTATTGCCTGAGCGATTTCGTTGCCGATAGAGGAAGCTCGGACTGGATCGGCGTTTTCGCCGTCAGCGCGGGTCATGGTATTGAAAAGAAGCTCGCCGAATTCGCAGCGGCGCACGACGACTATCGTTCCATCTTGCTCAAGTCGCTGGCTGACCGCCTGGCCGAAGCCTGCGCCGAATGGCTGCACGCCCAGGTGCGTCGAGACTACTGGGCTTATGCCGCAGACGAGTCGCTGGACAAGGGTGCGCTGATTCGCGAAGAATACCGCGGCATCCGTCCGGCCCCCGGTTATCCGGCGTGCCCGGACCACACCGCCAAGGGTCCGCTGTTCGACCTGCTCGACGCCCCGGCCAACGCCGGCATGGGGATCACCGAATCCTTCGCCATGACGCCCGCGGCAGCGGTTTCCGGTTTCTTCCTGGCGCACCCGCAGGCGCACTACTTCGCCGTCAGCAAGATCGGTCGCGACCAGCTTGAGGACTGGGCGCAGCGTGCCGGAATGAGCGTTGCCGAAGGCGAACGCTGGCTGGCGCCGGTGCTTTAGGCAATCACTGCGGCCCGGGCTGATGAAACCGACCCCTCTCGTCGAATGCCAGGTCGATCTGTCGACACGCACCACGCTGGCCCTGCCCGGTCGTGCGGCACGCTTTGCTGAAATCACCTCGGCCGATCAGTTGCTGCTGCTCGCCGATAACTGTCAACCGCTGCGTTTCGTCCTCGGCGGCGGCAGCAATCTGGTGCTGAGCGGCGATTTCGACGGCCTCATGCTGCACATGGCGATGCGCGGACGCGAACGGGTCGGCGACGATGCCGGGGCCTGGTACGTGCGCGCCGGAGCCGGCGAGAACTGGCATGACTTCGTGCAATGGACGCTGGCGCAAGGCTGGCCGGGGCTGGAAAACCTGTCGCTGATTCCCGGCACGGTCGGCGCCGCGCCGATCCAGAACATCGGCGCCTACGGGCTGGAAGTGGCCGAACGCTTTCATTCACTGACCGCCTGCGACATGCAGCGCGGCGAGTTTGTCCATTTCGACCGTGAGGCTTGCCGTTTAGGCTACCGCGACAGCGTGTTCAAGCAGGAAGGCTGGCATGTGGACGGGCGTTTCGTCATCACGGAGGTGACTTTCCGTTTGCCCAAGGCGTGGACGCCACTCATTGGCTACGCCGATGTGGCCACCGAACTCGACTCCCGGGGAATTACGGCTCCTGATGCGCAGCAAGTGGCCGCTGCCGTCGTCGCCGTGCGCCAGCGCAAGCTGCCCGATCCGGTGCAAATTCCCAACGCCGGCAGTTTCTTCCATAACCCGATCGTTGATGCGGTGACGGCAGATCGCCTGCAGGCGGCGCATCCCGGATTGCCGTGCTACGCGCAGCCCGATGGCCGGGTGAAACTCGCCGCCGGCTGGCTGATCGAGCAGGCCGGCTGGAAGGGCAGGAATCTGGGCGCGGCGGGGATGTACGAAAAGCAGGCGTTGGTGCTGGTCAATCGCGGCGGCGCGACGGGTGCCGACGTGCTGGCGCTGATGCAGGCCGTACAACGCGATGTGCACGCCCGATTCGGCGTCGCCCTGACGCCGGAACCCATATTCCTCTAAATTAGCACCCTACTCGACGCGCTCGAAACTCATCTGCCCGTACATCTCCGGGTGTGTGCTGGCAATCCAGTAGTCGGCTTCCGATTCGGCGCGTTCCCAGGTGGCGGCGCGCAGCGGGATGGACTGCATCTTGCCGTCGTCCTGCGGCCATTCGAGAGTGTAGCTGCGGAAGCCGCCGCGTTCCTGTGAAAGTATCCGCCGTGTCCAGCGTGGCGGCTCGCGACGCAGCGTCGTGACGCCCTGCTCGAACTGCAGCCTGAAAAACGGTCCCTTGCCGCGATGCTGGACGAGGTACTCGCGATCAATCTCGACTTCCTCCACGATATTCCAGTTGGCACAGCCGTCGATGATGGCGCCGATGGCCTGGTGCTGACCGTCGCGGACGATTTCGGCATGGACGGCGTGCGTTTCGTCCTGGCTCTCAAGCAGGTCATGCCAGGGCAGGCCGTGCCGGGTGGGCGGCGGGAAGGGCAGCGGCCGCTTGCCTTGCCGGATACGGGCGAAGAGGGCCGACTTGAGCACGTCTTCGAGTTCGACCAGCGGGAAGGCCGAGCGGGGTTGCGAGGGGAAACTGCCGGCCCCCATGTAGCCAACGTTCCACAAGGTTTTCAGCCACTCCGCCGCGTCCAGCGCCACCTGGGCGAGTTGGGCTTCGATCGTGTTGCCGTTGCTGCCGGCGTCGCTCTCGGCTGGCCCGGACATCAGTTCGGCCTCATGCGTGCGTGCGCGCAGACACTCCACGAACAGGCGCGCCGCCCATTCGGCGTCAGCGGGGGCCAGTTGTTCAATGCGATCGGCAATGTTCATCAAGTCGTCGGCGTCAAGCGGCGTTTCGTCATTCATGATGAGTTTCCTGGCCCGTTGGAGGAATATCAGTGTAACGATAAATATGGCTTCGGGATAGCTCACAATGTTCGAGAGAACCCCGTTGGATCAACTGCTTGCACATGCACCACTTGCCGAGAATCGGCTGGAAAATCCCAAGCAACTGATTCTGTTCGAATAACGCTGGGACACTACTGTGTCGCAATACTACTGTTGACAAACAAAAAGTTACATGATTACATCAGCCATAGAATATGGTCTTTAACCACCCTAAAAAACATTTAGAATGAATGGGTGATTATGGCTTTTTGTGGCAACTAGAGTACCAACTGGCTTGCACCTGAGAAATTTCAACCGAAACAAATAAGGGGGAAGTTATGAAAAAATCGCAAAGTGTTTTCTTGGCCGTTTTCTTGTTCGTCGTGGGCATGGGGATGGTTGGTGGTCCCAGCGCTATGGCTGCCGACGACATTCGTATCGGATTCACACCGCCCGTCACCGGCGCCTCGGCCGCCGAAGGCATGCTGCAGATCAAGGCGATCAAGCTCGCCCTCAAGGAAATCAACGCGGCCGGCGGCATCAATGGGAAGAAGATCGACCTGCGCATCGTCGATAACCAGTCGTCGAACCCCGGCGCCCTGGCGGCCCTGCAGAATGCCGTCGAGCAGGAAAAAGTGCTTGCCCAGGTCGGCTTCGTCAAGAGCACGCAGATTCTGGCGTCATCAGACGCGATCAAGAAATACGGAATTCCGACGATGATCGGCGGTACCAACTTCACGCTGACGCGCCAAGGCAATCCCTGGCTGTTTCGCATGCGCGCGGACGACTCGATCGCCGCGGCGGCCATGGTCAAGTACATCAAGGAAGACACCAAGTTCACCAAGATTGGCATCCTGCATGACATCGACGCCTTGGGCACCGGCGGTGCCGATCTCGTCGAGCAATACGCCAAGGAGAACGGGCTCACCGTCGTCAAACGCGAGAAATTTGCGACCAAGGAAAAGGAATACACCGCTCACCTGCTTTCGCTGAAGAACGCGGGCACGGAAATCATG